>DAOWJH010000075.1 GCA_030640495.1 Dehalococcoidia bacterium
AGCCTGTAGCGCTCCCATAATCCCCCGGATGGGGGCGGCAAGGCAACTGACCAAGGCAGTGATGGGAATCTGCGTCGCACCGACAACTCTGGCTAGTAATACCTCTCTTGACGGCAAGGTAGATAGGGTCATCACCTCTTCTGAAGTAAGCAGTCCATCGCTTAAGAAGCCTGCCTTAATACTCAGGCTTGTTTTTGAGCCGCGAATGTAGTCGGCTAAAGTCTTAGCTGGCTGGGTAATATCGCTATAGCCGAAAACAATGGCTACCGGACCCTCAAAGAGGTTAGCCAGTTCGTCCCTGCCGGCTCTCTGGGCAGCAAACCGAGCCAGGGTATTCTTCACCACTCTATAGTCAATACCTGACTGCCTGAATCTACCACGCAAATCAGTCATCTCAAGAGCTGATAGCCCCCGATAGTCAGTTAGAATACCGATGCTACACTTAGAAAAGACCTCGTGTAGGCTATCAATAATCTGCGCCTTTTTTTGTTTAAGCATCTGTCATTACTCCTAACTAGTGCTGTTGGGCGTCTATTAAAAATAAGTCCCTGTGCCCACCACACAAGGACTTGCCGAATCTTACTGGTATAAAATTCCTCTTCCTCGGCAGGCACTTAATTTAAGCCTGAATGGGCACCCGCTATCTCAGGATAATACCGACCCAAAAGATAGATGGTTATATAAGTCTAATCATTCCTCCCTAAATGCCGTAGCAGTTGATAGAACTGCTCAGGAGTCTTATTCAGAGATAATTCCTCCATCGGGCACATACCCTGCCCTTCACGATTCTGAATATAGGGCACGACTTCAGTGAAGTGGCATTCAATATTATAATCGGTTAGGGTGTTGATGGCAAGTTGACTAGCCAAAGGGCTATAAACCCGGTGGCAATCAGCCTTGACTAATAGCAAAGCGGCAGCGTTACCCATTATTTTATCAAATATTGTTATGTCATTCTGATGGGGAGCAATTCCAGCAATATACTCCATCAGGGGCTGTAAGCCATCTTTAGTCGAGGCAAATAATAGTCTATCCCCATCATATACCCGAAGGGTATTAGCACTGGTTAGAAAATCATTAAATAATGATGCGTTCATTATGAGGTTGTTTATCAACCTCACCCCCTTAGATATTTGTTTAGAACCCTATCCCCCTTTATCCCCCTTCCCCTTGATAAGGGGAAGGGGGAGATAACTTCTTGAGAGGGGGAAGAATAGTTTTTGAAGGGGCGGAGCCCCTTCAATCTTCGCTTAATAAACAACCTCGCTATGGTTTAATGCCGGCGAGCCTTTTGGCTAGCTTTTTCTTCGCCTCCAAGTCCGTTTCCCGAAGCAGGGTTATTCTGTGAGCTTCGGGTGAGCCACCCCCCATAATATTTGATACTACATCCCTACTTTGAAAGCCGAGGTACTCTATCAATCTAAACATACGCATTCTATCCTCGGTAGAGACATCAGCTACGCCCTTCAAGTATTTTTTAACCAAGTGCCCAACTTCAGCGTTATCAAGGTCTTTCTCGGAGGGCATAGTAGCCACCAGTCCGCCAGCGATGTCTATGAGGAGGCGAATCATTTCAGGAAGGTTTATACTCTCGTAGAGCTTGGAGGTGTTGGCTAAAACAGGGTTGACAAAATACACTCCGGAGGCAGTCCTCTCAGCCTCGGTTGAGGCGGCCAGGCAACAGCCATACATAACCTCTGACATTCTGACCATGTCAGTTATTTTGCTTCTTATATGCGAAGCGCCAGCGACACCGTTATAGTCAGCGATAGTGGCAGCAGCCCCGATGAGGATATCACCCATTCCGGCTTTGCAGCCACCGTGGGAATGGCGGTGATAGTTAGCGAACATTCTGAGCAGTGGAGCGGCGAACTCGTATTCACCACACAGGAATACCCTGTCCCAGGGGACAAGGACATTATCATAGATAACCAAGGGGCAGGACTTGCCGAACCTAACATTACCCAGGTCAATGCCGTCAAGCAATCTATCTTCCAGAGGACCTCTGGTGTAGATGTTGAGTATGCCCTTGGTATCATTGGGCAGGGCAAAGGCGACGGCATAGTCTTTGTCATTCTGCCTCATATCCCTATCAGGCAGAACCAACACCTCGTGGGCACATAATGAGCCTGACTGGTGGGCTTTGGCACCTCGGACTATAATGCCGTCTTTTGTCCTATCTACTATGTGCAGATACATATCCGGGTCCGGTTGCTCTGAGGGACGGAGGGAGCGGTCACCCTTCACATCCGAGTTGCCACAGTAGACAGCGAGGTCGTTCTCCTGGACATATTTAATATATTTTAGCGCCCTTTGGTGGTAATTGGTGCCGTATTTCTGGTCAATTTCACAGGTTATGGCGGCGGTGGCATTCATAGCGTCTAATCCAGTACAGCGCATAAAGCAAGTGCCGGTTGTTTGAGCGCACAGCCTTATCATCTTAACCTTTGCCGTCAAATCAGCTATGTTTTCAAAGAGCTGGGTGAAACGGTTAACCTGGCCACCGGTTAGCTTGGATTTAGCTACGAGCAGGTTCATAGTCTCCGCCTGATGAGCCAGGGAGTAGGTCTGGGCTACTGCCTCTACCTGGGGTTTTATTAACGGGTGGTCAGATACATTGGCTACCTTTTCCCCCAGGATGTAGGCGACAGGGTTCATCTGCCTCAAGCTGTGTTTATACTGCTCAGCCGTTTTTAACGCCATTGTCATCTCCTCAAGTCAACAAAGCTAATATTACCTATGGTTTGGTGGAGGAGAACGGGGTAACTATTATGCCATAATTCCTACCGACAGGTTTAACCGTGTCAAGCGGAAGCCAGAGAGAGGATTTGTTTGAGGTCAAGCCTTATGCCGGGGCCCATAGTAGTGGATAGAGAGGCAGTTTTAATATACTGACCCTTAGCCCCACTAGGTTTAGCTTTCACCACCGCCTCAATCACCGCCACCAAGTTATCCAACAGCTTATCATCTTCAAAACTAACCTTACCCAGAGGGACATGAATGATAGCTGTCCTATCCAGCCTAAACTCTACCCGACCCTTACGAGCATCACTGATTACCCGAGGCAGGTCAGGGGGAGCGACCACTGTGCCTGATTTAGGGTTAGGCATCAAACCCTTTCTGCCCAAGATTTTCCCCAGTTTGCCTACCTTGCTCATCATGTCAGGGGTAGCCACAGTGGTATCAAATTCCAGCCAACCATCCTCAATCTTCTTGATTAGGTCATCACCGCCGATAAAATCTGCCCCTGCTGTTTCAGCAATTTTCCTGGCTTCCCCCTGAGCAAAGACTAAGACATTGACCTTTTTCCCCAAGCCGTGAGGTAAAAGGGCGACACCGCGCACCTGCTGGCTGGCGTTTCGGGGGTCAACACCCATACGAAGGTGAAGTTCAGCGGTCTCGTCAAATCGAGTATGAACCATCTTCTTAGCCAGCTCAATAGCCTCCTGAGGAGGATAGGTCTTTGTCCTGTCGAGCAGTTTAACTGCCTGCTGATAGTTTTTACCGTGCTTTGCCATTTTTATTCTATCTCAATCCCCATACTTCGGGCAGTGCCCTCAATAATACGCTCAGCTCCTTCAGTAGTAATAGCATTTAAGTCTTTAGCCTTAAGCTGAGCTATCTCACGAAGTTGAGCTCGGGATAGCTTGCCTACTTCTTCATGACCGGAAGAGCTAGCCCCTTTTTCTATGCCCAGTGCCTTCTTGAGCAAATCAGTGGTTGGTGGTGTTTTGGTAATAAAGGTAAATGACCTATCTTCAAAGACGGTTATTTCAACGGGGATAATAGACCCCGCCTGCTTGGAAGTACGCTCATTATACTCCTTACAAAAAGCCATAATGTTAATCCCGTACTGGCCCAAGGCAGGGCCTACCGGGGGGGCGGGGTTTGCCTTGCCGGCTGGAATCTGTAGTTTAATTACTGTTTTAATCTTTTTTGCCACTAGCGTCTCCCACTATAAGAACTAAGAGGTTCATAGCTTCTCTACCTGCAAGAAGTCAAGCTCTACCGGTGTTTCACGGCCAAAGAGAGATAGAAGCACCTTAACCTTGCCCTTGCCCACATTTATTTCATCTACCATCCCCATAAAATCGATGAAGGGTCCGTCAATCACCCGCACACTCTGTCCTTGGCGAAAGCCAACCTTAACCTTGGGCGCCTCGGCTGCCATCTGTTTCAAAATCTGATTGACTTCTTCTTCCCGCAGGGGGACGGGCTTGCTACCGCTACTAACGAAACCGGTGACGCCGGGGGTATTACGCACTATACCCCAAGTCTGGTCAGTCATCTTCATCTGAACCAAGACATAACCAGGCAATATTTTCTTAGTTACATTACGCCTCTGTCCACCTCTAACTTCAATCTCCTCCTCAGTAGGTATAATTACCTGAAAGATTTCCTCTTCAGAGTCCATGAACTTGGCGCGCTGCTCCAAATTTCTCTTGACTCGCTCTTCATAGCCTGAGTAGGTATGAATTACAAACCAGTTTTTTTGATTCTCCGCCACCAATAACCTCACTCAGATAAAGATTTTAAAAAAGGTAAAACTGACCGATAATGCTTCAAGTCAATGTGGAAGCCAAAAGGCTTCTATTTACCGATAAAGAGTTTATCAACAAGGCTGCTAAAGCCATAATCAATGGCTCCCAGGAATATACCGGCGGCAATGGCAACGAGCAATACCAGAAATGTTAAATAGGCTGCCTCTCGTCTGGTGAGCCAAACTACCTTTTTTAACTCGCTTATAGTCTCGCCAATGAATTTAAATCTAAAAAAGCCTGACTTAGCCATGGTGTTTCATAGAAGGGCTCTCCCCTACCTGTCAATTGTGCAGAACTACCTTACCTCCCTATGGAGTCTATGAGTGTGACAACGGGGGCAATATTTCTTAAACTCTAGTCGCTGGGGGTCATTTCTTCTGTTCTTGGTAGTAGTATATGTCCTCTCCTTGCACTCAGTGCAGGCGAGATGAATGATAACCCTTGCTTCAGCTTTTCTAGCCATGCCTACTCTATAATACGGCTAAAGGTTCCGGCACCTACCGTTCTACCCCCCTCCCGAATAGCAAAGCGCAAACCCTTCTCCAGAGCTACAGGGTAGATAAGTTTTATCTTCATTTTTACATTATCACTGGGCATAACCATCTCTACCCCTTCAGGTAGCTCAACGCTTCCGGTAACATCGGTGGTTCGGATATAAAACTGGGGTTTATATCCGTTAAAGAAGGGGGTATGCCTACCTCCTTCCTCCTTGCTCAGGACATATACCTCAGCTTCAGCCTCGACGTATGGTTTAACTGAGCCGGGTGTAGCTAAAACCATACCCCGCCCTATTTCGTCTCGCTCTACCCCCCTGAGCAGGCAGCCAACAGCGTCTCCGGGTTCGGCTTCATCCAGAATCTTATGAAACATCTCCAGACTGGTAGCTACTGTCTTACGGGTCTCCTTCAAGCCAACAATTTCAACCTCATCCCCAGGTTTAATGACGCCCCGCTCAACCCTTCCCGTGGGCACAGTGCCTCTACCCTTGATACTGAAAACATCCTCTACTGGCATCAAGAAGGGCTGGTCTTTAGCTCTGGGTGGGATAGAGATATAGTTATCTACTGCGTCCATCAGTTTCCAGATGCCACCACACCACTGACATTCCCGCTTGCCACAGCCACATTCACCAGCCTTGAGGGCGCTTACCCTGATTACTGGGATTTCATCTCCGGGGAAGTTGTATTTGCTGAGCAATTCCCTAACCTCCACCTCCACCAGCTCCAGCAGTTCCTCGTCCTCCATAAGGTCTACCTTGTTAAGGCAAACTACAATATAAGGCACTTCTACTTGGCGGGCTAATAAGACATGCTCTCTGGTCTGAGGCATAGGGCCATCAGGGGCGCTCACCACCAGTACAGCCCCATCCATTTGGGCAGCGCCGGTTATCATGTTCTTAATGAAGTCGGCGTGTCCGGGGCAATCAATGTGAGCATAGTGCCGTTTTTCGGTCTCATACTCCACATGAGCAATAGCGATGGTTAATCCCCGTGCCTTTTCCTCAGGGGCATTGTCAATGCTCTCAAATGAGCGAAATTCAGTAGTGCCTGCCGTAGCTAATATCTTGGTTATGGTCGAGGTCAAGACTGTTTTCCCGTGGTCGACATGCCCGATGGTGCCCACATTGCAATGTGGCTTTGTCCGCTCGAATTTCTTTTTAGCCATTTTAAACCCCCTTTATTCCGAGCCCACAACCAGATTCGAACTGGTGACCCCGTTCTTACCAAGAACGTGCTCTACCAACTGAGCTATGTGGGCACTAATTCATTATACAGATTTTTATAGTATGGTGTCCACTCCAAGCTGTTTTAATAATAATTAAGTGGTGGAGGGGGCAGGATTCGAACCTGCGTAGCCCGTCAGGGCGGCAATTTTACAGACTGCTCCGATTAACCACTCCGGCACCCCTCCTCGTGCCGTGGCTAAGGTTAAATACCCAGCCCGAGAGGGCATTCGAACCCACTAACCTACCGATTACAAGTCGGTTGCGCTACCATTGCGCTACTCGGGC
>DAOWJH010000079.1 GCA_030640495.1 Dehalococcoidia bacterium
AATTGCATTAATTATTCCAGCCCTTTCTATCAATTAAGAGTGAGGTGTTTCAGTTGGCCCAGCACTTCTAAATAGCGTTTGCCACTGGGTTTGAGTTGAAAGCTGCGCTCACTATCGGAAAGATAGTCTATTTGAATTATGAGGTGCTCTGCTGGTAGTACGCTTAGCCCCTTTTCTGCCCATTCTATTACGCAGACACCTTTGCCATATAAATAGTTGTCCAGCCCCAGTTCCTCAACCTCTTCTATATGGTCAAGCCGATACAGGTCAATGTGGTATAGAGGCAACCTGCCATGAAGTTCTCTAACTATGACAAAGGAAGGGCTGAGCGTATATTCGTTAATGCCTAGCCCCCAGGCAATACCCTGAGTCAGGCATGTCTTTCCTGCTCCCAGACTACCAACGAGGAGAAAAATGTCCCCAGCTAGGGCTAATTCACCAATGCGGATTCCTAACCTCTGGGTCTGCTCTGGACTATGGCTAATCAGCTCAAGGCGGTTCATATCTATTCTATCTGGTGGCATAGCTTCATCTTGTGGCAAAGTGTTCCCATCCCCCCCTGCCCAGATTGAGAGACTTTCCCTTTCTGTCAACCAGGGTTATTTTACCTGTTTTATCAGCTATAATTTCACCAACTACCGTTATTGGACAGGATACTGCCGTTCTTACCTTATCAATGACCTCAGCACTCCCGGTAAACAAAAGTTCGTAGTCCTCTCCTCCCGATAGTGCTAGCTCAAGCGCTCTATCACCGAATTTGGCCTTGACTTTGGGCTCAATGGGCACGCGGTCAGCCTCTATTCGGGCGCCAACCTGACTTGCCTTACATATATGGTTTAGGTCTGAAATTAGCCCATCGCTAATATCTATAGCCGTTTTTACCCCTTGCTCTACTAATATTTGCCCTTCAGCTATTCGGGGATAGGGGTGAAGGAAAGCCCTTCTAAAACAGGCAGTAGCTTCGGGGTCAAATTGGAGTCGCTTGGCGAGCATCTCCGAACCAGATGCGGCAGCGCCCAAATAACCGGTAACAGCTATCTTCTCACCGGGCTTGGCTGTTGAGCGGGTAAGTATGTGTTTACCCTGGCTCTTGGTGCTGCCAAGAATAGTAATAGTGATAGCCACCACAGGCGCACTACTTGTGTCTCCACCGACTATAGCTACTCCAAACTGCTGTGCCAGTTCAATCATTCCCCGGTAGAGGTCAGTAACATCATCTACCTCGGTATGCCCCGGCAAGGCTAATGACACCAGTGCATATCTGGGCACGCCCCCCATAGCTGCGATGTCGCTCAGGTTGACTGCCAGTGCCTTCCACCCCAGTTCATTCCAGGAAACTGTACCCAAAGTAAAGTGGACACCCTCAATAAGGGAATCAACCGTAGCCAATTGGGTTGAGGTATCACCATGCCAGGCAGCAGCATCATCACCAATGCCAATAATGAGCTGTTTATCCTGGGGCTTACTAACCATTTTAGCCAGGAGGTCAATCAGCCCGAATTCCCCTAACTCTGAGACCTGCATAGCTGAATTATAGCACGCTCATATTTGGCTCACAACTAAACCGATACCCTAGCCATACTGGTTAAAAGCTGATATAGTTTATAGAATGCGTTACGCTATTATTGCCGATATTCATTCTAATCTAGCCGCTTTTGCTGCGGTGCTGGCTGACATTGACCACCGGGGAGGGGTGGACGAGATATGGTGCTTGGGGGATGTTGTCGGCTACGGCCCCGACCCTCACCAGTGCATTGAGCTTCTGCGTCAGCATAATCCTGTCTGTGTTGCTGGAAATCATGATTGGGCGGCAGTAGGCAAACTCAACCTTGCTGAGTTTAACCCTGATGCTGCTGCCGCCTGCCGCTGGACAGCCCAGCAGTTAACCCCGGAGGATATAGACTACCTTGAGAACTTGCCCTTGGTTATTGAGAAAGATGATTTTACTCTTGCCCATGGTAGCCCAAGGGAGCCTATCTGGGAGTATCTCATATCAGTCAGCAGTGCTAAGGAAAATTTTGCCTACTTCCACTCGCAATTTTGTCTGGTAGGTCATTCTCATGTGCCCCTAGTATTCAGACTTAATGAAACTGGTGCTTGTTCCTTTAGCCAATTTTCAGCTAATATTGGGCTTGTCTTGGCTAGAAGCCGATTGATTATCAATCCAGGTGGTGTCGGACAGCCCCGGGATGGCGACCCTCGAGCCAGTTATGCTATCCTTGATGGTGAAGCTAGGATGGTTCGGCTTTATCGTGTTGCTTATGATATTGGCGCCACTCAAGCTAGTATGGTGAGGCATAACTTACCGATTCGCTTGGTGTCTCGCCTGAGCTATGGTACGTGATTAGGTAAGCGTGACTCTATATAATGTAATTTGAAATAACCGAAATAAAGGAGGGACATAGCATGGGAAAATTAGACCGAAGAGTAGCTATTATTACCGGAGGTGGCACTGGAATAGGATGGAATATCGCCCTGGAGTTTGCTAAAGAGGGGGCTGATGTGGTGATTAGTAGCCGGAACATGACTAACCTGGAAAAGGTAGTTGAGGAAATTAAAGCTCTAGGGAGGCATTCTCTGGCAATAGCCGCCGATGTTTCTGTCGCCGAGCAGGTGCGTAGCATGGTCAAACAAACGGTGGATAAGTTTGGTAGGATTGATATCCTGGTAAATAATGCCGGCATCTTGCATAGCGCCACTTTGCTGGAAATGACCGAACAGGATTGGGATGAGGTCTTGGATATAAACCTTAAAGGAGTTTTTCTGTGCACCCAGGCTGTGGCTAGGTATATGATGGAACAAAGATACGGTAAAATTATCAATATATCCTCAATTGCCGGGCGGGGTGGTGGCCTTGACAGTTGTGCTAATTATTGTGTGTCCAAGGCTGGTGTCATCCAACTGACCAAGTCTTCCGCCTTTGAGCTAGCACCTTATGGAATAAATATTAATGCTATTGCTCCAGGAACAATCCCGACCGATATTGATAAAAGGGATAAAACGCCAGAACAATTCAGACAATTCGTGGAACAGAGAAAAACGGTGGCAGTGCTTGGTAAAATAGGCGACACCCAGGATATAGCCAACCTGGCTTTATTCCTGGCTTCAGACGATTCCTCTTTCATATGCGGAGAGACTATCGCCATAGATGGTGGCAGAACCGACCGAATGTAGTCTGGCTATTGTTGGAAATCACCTCGGCAGCGAGGGGATAAAGTCCCCCCCCAAAGCAGCCCTAGGAGGCGCTATTTGGAAACAAAATCTCTTTTGGCTCAGACGAAGAGGCTACTACGCCGTTTTAATCTTCGGGCAAGAAAAGGGCTGGGACAGCACTTCCTTATTGATGAAGAGGTGCTTAGGCTTGTTACTTCAGCCGCTGAGCTAGCTCCTACCGATATTGTTATGGAAATAGGACCCGGTCTGGGGATTTTGACCGGGGAACTAGCCAAGCAGGTGGGTTGGCTGGCTGCCATTGAGCTGGATAGCAAGTTAGCCGCCAGTTTAAAACAGACCCTGGCTTCCTTTAGTAATGTTACAATTATTAATGAAGATATTCTCAAAATTGACCCGGCAACCTTGCTTCAGCAACAGCAGGCGAGGTTCCCTGCGGCAATAGGTAGCCCTTTTAGCTATAAGGTAGTCGCCAACCTCCCCTATTATATTACCTCCCCTGTTTTGCGCCATTTCCTTGAGGCTTCAATTAAGCCCCAAATTATGGTAGTAATGGTGCAAAAAGAGGTAGCTGAGGCTATTGTGGCTGAGCCTGGGCAGATGAGTCTCCTGACTATTAGTGTGCAGTTCTATGGTAAGCCAGTAATAATCAATTATGTGCCCGCCCGATGTTTTTATCCAGCACCGGAGGTTGACTCAGCTATATTGAAGGTGGCTCTATATCCTAAGCCAGTGGTAGAGGTAGCTGATGAACGGGACTTTTTTAACCTGGTGCGGGCTGGTTTTACCGCCTCTCGCAAGCAGTTCTGTAATTCTTTAAGTCAGGGTCTGGGATTACCCAAAACTGAGGTCTTGCCCTTGTTACAAAAGGCGGGGATAATGCCCCAACGCCGGGCCGAGACACTTACTCTTGAGGAGTGGGCACAGTTGTGGCAGGTGTTTACCCGGCTAGAGGAAGGGAAGTAGTATGCTGACAGTTTTAGCGCCGGCTAAGTTAAATTTTACCCTTGAGGTTCTGGCTGAACGCCAGGATGGTTTTCATGAAATCCGCAGTGTTGCCCAGACCATAAATCTATGTGATACCCTTTACTTCCAGCCGGGCCATAGTATTAATTTTAGCTGTGCCGACCCCGACTGGATTCCAGGAAGAAGCCTGGTATCTAAAGCTGTCGGTTTACTGCAAAAAACTACAGGATGCTCTAAAGGGGCAGCGGTGGAGGTAGATAAGCGTATTCCTTTGGTTTCAGGGTTAAGTGGGGATAGTAGCGATGCTGCGGCTACCCTGTGGGGGCTTAACCAGCTTTGGGAATTGGGTTTATCCCCGAAGGAACTACTCAGGCTAGCCTCAAAGTTAGGTTCCGATGTCTCCTTCTTCCTTTATGGTGGCACTGCTCTGCTTGAGGGTAGAGGTGAGATAGTAACCCCTTTACTCCCATTACCCCATATGTGGGTGGTCTTAATGGTGCCACCTGTGCCTAGGCTGCCAGGTAAGACAGCCCGACTCTATGCTACCCTGAAGACCAGTCACTATACTCAGGGGAAAGCTACAGACAGGCTTTTGAAAGCATTAGCTGGGAGAAGTTTCAAGGGACTTCGCCCCTTAAAGGCTAATACTCCCCCTCCTTTGAAGAACAAGGGGATAGGCGGGGAGAGGTTGGCAAGTAACGTCTTTAACGTGTTTGATGCTGTCGCCTGTGATAGTTTTACTGGGCTTAGCCAATACCGGGAGCAATTTTTAGAGGCTGGAGCCGAAGAAGTTCACCTCGCCGGCTCCGGCCCAGCTCTATTTACTCTGGTGAAGGACAAGCTTCGGGCTGAGGAAATATATTTGCACCTCTGGCAACAAGGGCTGGAATCCTATCTTACCGATACCTTAGCTACTCTAGAACAGGTAAAATAAATAACCTATAATTAAAGAGAGTGTTTAGTAAAGGGATTGAAAGGGGCGAAGTCCCTTTATAAAAATTCCCTTCCCTCTCCCCTTATCAAGGGGAGAGGGATAAAGGGTGAGGGGTTGGTAAGCAATCTCTGGAGAAAGGGAAATGGCGAAAGAGGAACGGATAATTGAAGACAGGCTTCAAGAACTATTTGCAGGAATGAATGAGCTCGGCTACAAAGCTTTCCAAATAGATCGCCTAAAAAAGTTGGTTGATGAGCTTGAACAAGTAGGCATATATGGCTTGGCTAGGTTTGTAAATAAATTAATAGAGATAATTAAGGATAAGAATCAATATTTTGATGTTGAAAAGGAGGGGAGATTCGCTATTTTGCTTGCCAATAGCGGATTTTTAGGAGTCACATTCATAAAGAGAGATTTGAAGATTAGACGTCCAGATATAAAAGCTACCTATGATGGCGACGATGTTTACTTCGAGGTAACAAGAAAGCGCTACAAAGTTGATGAATGGGCGGTAGAGCCAGAGAATGTTCAGTGGCCGTCTGATGATATCATCAGCAAGATGCAGGACAAACTAGGCCAGTTAGTAGAGGGCGAAATAAATGTCTTGGTCTTCTGGAGTTCTACAATGGCAGTTGATAAGCATAGAATGGCTGAGGCTTTTGAAGAAATTAGGCAAAACCCTGGTGCATATAGGAAATTGAGTGGCATATTATTCACTGAAGAAGAGGGATTCTCTATTCCATCTATGAAACAATACTATCTGTTCAAGAATGAAAATGCTTCAAAGCTGATAGACACTAATCTTGCTGAGAAGTTAGAATCTTTAAGTACGCTTAGTCCCAAGGAATTAGAAGAGCGTAAGAAAAGGTGGGGTTCTTTACTAAAAAGACGAAAGTATTAAACGGTTAAGTATTTGCTAGTAATTCACTCTAGGTTTGCCACCCCCTCACCATCTCCTCCTCACTCTGTTTGTTGGTTACTTTCCCCTTTTACTCTAAGCGGCAGTGCCCATGGGCTAACAAATAATCTTCTATTACCTTTCTTTTGGCATTCTCGCTTAGGCTCTTAGTTTGCTCCAATAACTGAGATACTTCTTCTTCAGCAACCAATACCGTCCCTGTGTATCTGATGGGTGCCTTAGACGATGCAGTGAGGACCCCACCGATTAACGGGATTTCTTGCGTTCTTTCTATCTGTTCCAGCCTTGTAAAAACATAGTCAACATTTATGCTAATTCTTTTATCTATAGGATTAAGCTCATAGGTCA
>DAOWJH010000013.1 GCA_030640495.1 Dehalococcoidia bacterium
GACCCGGAACTGGGAGACCCCGATGGCGGTATTAAACCGGGGACACCCTTTGAAGAGATACCCGACGACTGGGTGTGTCCTGTCTGCGGGGCTGCCAAGAGTGATTTCGAGAAGGAGGAGTAAGGTGAAGCCAAGAGAAATAAGACCCGGCGTTTACTGGGTTGGAGCCATTGATTGGGACAGGCGTTTATTTGATGCCCTGATACCACTCCCCGATGGCACAAGTTATAACTCATACTTAATCAAGGGTAGTGAGAAGACAGCGCTTATTGATACCGTAGACCCCACTATGCAGGAGGTACTGAAAAATAACCTGAGCCAACTCGGGATTGACAAGATAGACTATGTTATCGCCAATCACGCTGAGCAGGACCATTCCGGTGCTATCCCCCAAGTGCTGGAGAAATACCCTGAGGCGAAAGTGGTATGCACACCAAAGTGTAAAGGCATGCTCATCGACCTGCTCATGATTCCGGAAGCAAAGTTTATAACGGTCAACGATAAAGAGACTATTTCCTTGGGAAATAGAACTCTGGAGTTTATCCATGCCCCGTGGGTTCACTGGCCAGAGACAATGCTTACTTACTTGAGGGAAGACAGGATACTCTTCCCCTGTGATTTCTTCGGCTCCCACCTGGCTACAACCGACCTGTATGTCAGGGATGGAGGGCAGGCCTACGAAGCTGCCAAGAGGTATTACGCGGAAATTATGATGCCCTTCCGAAACACCATACAGAAGAACCTGGAGAAGATAAAGGACTACGCCATTGACATCATCGCTCCCAGCCACGGACCCCTGCACGACAAGCCGGAGTTCATCTTGAAAGCGTATCATAGCTGGGTCTTTGATGAACCCAAAAATATCGTGGTATTACCTTATATTTCAATGCACGGCAGCACCCGCAAGATGGTTGAGTATCTTGTCGGAGCCTTAGTCCAGAGGGGAGTAGCGGTAAAACAATTTGACCTCACCGTAACCGACATCGGGAAACTGGCAATGGCACTGGTGGATGCTGCCACAGTTATCATCGGGACACCTACCATCCTAGTCGGTCCGCATCCGAACGTTGCCTATGCTGCTATCCTGGCAAATGCCCTCAAACCCAAAGTGAGATTTGTCTCTATTATCGGTTCTTATGGCTGGGGCGGCAAGGCAGTTGAGCAACTGGCTGGGATGATTCCTAACCTGAAAGTAGAAATACTGGAACCGGTGCTGAGCAAGGGCTTTCCCGAAGAAGCCGATTTCAAGGCGCTAGATAATCTGGCAACTACTGTTGCCGAAAAACACAAAGAGTATAACTTTGCTTGATAGCGTTTTACCAAAGGAGGTTTAAAAATGAAATTTGCTGAAATTCTAAAAAGTCCAGAAGCCGAAGGGAGGGAGAAGCATGTCCCGGTCATTGAAATTGGTAAGGGTAAAGGAGAGGGCGGAGCTGACATTGTCCACGTGTTGGTAGGAAAAGAAACACCGCATCCTAACACGGTGGAGCATCACATTGCTTGGATTGAGCTATTTGGAGTGAAGAGGGACGGACAGGTGATAAACCTTGGCCGAGCTGCTTTTGCACCCGCCTACACCAACCCCAATGTCAGGTTTCAGGTACCAGTGGGCGAATTTAAGGCTTTCTGCGCCCTTAGCTACTGCAACATACATGGCTTATGGGAAAACTGCCTAGAAGTTTAAAAAAATTAAATAAGGGAGGTAAAAAATGGACTTCAGTAACCCTTTTGGAACTATGGTGCCCCGAAAGATGAGTGCCGCTGAGCTGGCTCGGGCTATAATGCAGGATATAGCTGCCGAGCTGGATGCCGTTGCTGTCTACCAAGCCCATATTGATGCTACAGACGATGAGCGGGCTAAGAAAGTGCTAGCTCACGCTCGGGACGATGAAAAGGAGCATGTAGGGGAATTTCTGGCACTGCTGGAGATTCTTGACCCCAAGCAGGCGGAGTATATCAAAAAGGGAAAGGTAGAGATTGCTGAATTGTTACAAGGGAAGTAGCCCTATTAGAGGGGATTATACCACCGCCGTCAGTATACGGAGAGGGGGCAGTCGTTTCTTTTATAGCTGGGGCAATTGAGAAACCGGTGGATAAATAAACCGTTAAAGGTACTGAGCTAATTCGGTCAAGTCACGAATTCGGGAGCAGTCGCTGACCTCAGGATACAAATCATAACGGTCGATAAGTATGGGGTTGATACCCACCCTTCGGGCACCAACCACATCCAGTTTGTACTGGTCGCCGACATGAACTGCTTGTGAAGCCTCTACCTTAGCTCTATCTAACGCAGCTAGAAAAATGGGGGGCTCAGGCTTATCAGCCCCCACCTGTTGAGAGGTAACCACAAAGTCAAGATAGGATTCCAGACCTAGTTTATGGCAAAGAGGACTCATATCCTGAGCCAGATTGGTCAGTAAGCCCAAAGTAAATCTTTGCTCTTTCAATGTTTCCAAGGTTGATAAGACATCGTCAAAAAGGGTAAAGGTTATTCCCTTAAACAGTTGCTCTACTTTGTTCGCAACTTTTGCCAGCAGCTCCTGGTCAGCCTTAACCCCTGCCTCACTTAATATTATCTTCTGATAGCGAGTATAAACCTCAGCCCGCTCCTTGCGGTCTCTCTTCTCCACTGGTGAACTGGCATTTTCACCAAAGAAATACATATCAGCCGTCAGCACACCGGGCAGTATTTTCTCAGGTGATACCTCAATACCAAATTCACGCAGGGCTTGACTATGTAATTCCTCACGGGGGGGTTCATAGCGGGCTAAAGTGTTAAACCAATCAAAAAATATTGCTTTAATCACATCGTCTTCTCTACCTAAGCATCCTCAATACCCAGGTCTTTAAGATAATCAATGGCATTCTGGACAGTTACCATCTTTTCGGCATCCTCGTCCGGTATCTCAATCTTGTGGGATGGATTGCTAAATCTCTCTTCTAATGACATTATCAGTTCTACCAAATCCAGAGAATCGGCGCCTAAATCATCAACAAAACTAGCTGAAGGCACTACCTCCTCATTCTCGACCCCTAGCTGCTCAACAACTATCTTTTTTATTCGCTCAAAAATGGTTACCACTTTCTACCCCCCTTCCTAGAATTTTCTATCTATTAACAAGGCCACTAACTGAACCCAGAACTCCGTTAACAAACTTTGGTGAATTATCACTACCAAAGGTCTTGGCTAACTCAACCGCCTCATTTATAGCCACTTTAACCGGCACCTTATTATTAAGTAAAA
>DAOWJH010000006.1 GCA_030640495.1 Dehalococcoidia bacterium
ACTTCTCCACCTTCTCCATGGCTATCTCAAGAGCACTTTTTATATCACCCATCCAATTCCTCCGTTTACGTCCTTCAACTCTTACTAACATTATACTAAATACTCTTGCAAGCTTAAAGCTCTCGAAGTTGTTTAGAAACCTATCCCCCTGACCCCCTTCCCTTTGACGGAGATTAAGCTAACGGGGCGTCTAAGAGGGGCGTTAGCCCCTCTTTTTAATATCCTTCCCCCTCATAATAGGAAAATATTCATATCATGGAGAGGGGGATAAAGGGGGTGAGGTAGATAAACAATCTCTAATTTATAGTACTTTTCGGTGCTTTGAGCCTGCTTAATCATTTGGTATAATATACTTAACAACAGTGTTCGGAGACTTAGATGGGTGATATAAAGAGTGCTCTTGAGATAGCTATGGAGAAGGTGAAAAAGTTGGGCAAGGCAACCGATGAGGAGCGCCTGAGGTGGAAGTATATTCCAGAAGGGGAAAGACTGGCAGCCAGATATCTTAGGCAGGATTGTAATTTAGTGGTTGAGCTTGACCAGTATGAAGAAAAGGTAAAAAGGTATATTATAGAGGGTGCTGCGGATATATTAGTCAGAACCATCAACCTACCCAGAGATGATTTAGCCAGGAGAAATAATAGGAGGGCGATGGACGGCATTAAAATCTTAAACAGTGATAAGGCGAGCGTAGAAAATGTCTACAGTAAGATAAGGAGTATCTTTAACCACTATGCGGAGCAGGGTGAGCAGCAGAGAAAGCAGGCTTATGAATCGTTAAAGACTGAATTTGAAGCCAAGATGCGACAGTTAATTCAGCAGCAGTTAGGTTCGGTAGTAGGGATTAAGGTGGATGTGGAAAGACAGCCGCAATTCCGTGAGGAATGGCGCAAGCTCCAGACCCAGCTAGACTCACAATACCTTAAACTTTTGGATGATTGCAAGCAGGAGCTATTAAGCATACGGTGATGCTTGAAGGGGAATCTAATGGATATTGATGACGAGAGAATTAGATATGCAGTTGACCACACCGAGATATTAAGAGCGCCTAAGCAGAGCCTATCCACCTTTGGCACTACCAATATATACTACTACCTGGTTGCCGAGCCGGCTTACTCGGAGCTGGTAAAGAACGTCACCGAGACTGTGGTGAGAGAAGGCAGGGTGATTGCTGAAAGACCGAGGATTGTAACCCCCTATTATCTTTCCCGTCTTGAGGGGTTTAGCTCCGAGGCAAGAAGATACTTTGAGACGTTGGTTAAAACCCACAGTCCTCATACCCCTGGGCTGTTTTATACCTACAGGAATGAGCCTAAAGAGCTTACCATTGTGTCTGAAGATTTGCTATCAGTGATAGATAAACTGCGTGCTGAGATTGATAAACGTGCCGACCCGCTAGCCTCTATTATTAAGGGTGAGGATGAGCTTTGGGATGTGTCGTTGATGAAGTTTATCTATGAGATGACCAAAAGCTCCATCCGCAATAACCTAATGCAAATGGGGGCTAGAGGGCTTTTGGATATAGACGCCAGCGGTGTTCCAGTTGATGCCAGAATAAGGATTGATGAGCTTTTTAGAAAGGTTTCAAGAGGGGAGGCTGAACCCCGTGAGCTAAAAGCTGAGCTTGACCGCTGGAACTTGTTTGAGGAGTACGAGGACAGATTCTTCGCCATCTTCAAGAAGGAACGATAGGAGGCTATTTATCAGGGAGGCTTTGCCCGGGTGAAGAACCAGGGAAAGCTGTTTAGCCGATTAATACTATGGAAATTTCAATAGTTGACGCCAGGGACCTTTCCGAGGCATGGTTTCTTTGCCTGCGTAAGACGTTGACCGAAGGTTATGAGTATAAGATTGACCGGGGGAGCTATGCCGGTCAGCATCGGAAAGGGCTTGACTTTGTCGTTGTCAAAATCAGAAATCCGGGGACAAGGCCTTTGACTCCAGATGTGCCCCAGGGCGTGCCACCACCAACCACTATGGATTATATAGAGAGTTATCTCCCTTATCTTATGACCGCCCATAGAGCCGAGGGGGAGCAGTATACTTATGGCCAGTATTTAGAGAAGCAGATTTCTGAAGTAATCAGGATGTATAAGGAGGATGGCCATAATACCAACCAGGCTTTTATGGCGGTAGGTGATAGTCAGTCTATTTTTCTATCAGACCCCCCCTGCCTGAGGGGGATAGATACTAGAATCCGCTATGATAAGCTGCACTTTGTCGTCTATTTCAGGTCGTGGGATTTATGGGCTGGCTTTCCATCAAACCTGGCCGCTATTCAGCTTCTGAAGGAGTATATGGCTGGGGAAATAGGGGTTGGCGACGGTGAGATTATTGCCGTGAGTAAGGGCATGCACCTTTACGAGTATTGCTGGGAGCTGGCTAGAATTGCGGCAAGGATGGAATAAGGGCTGAAGCAGAAATATTATCTGCGTTCACTATCTCACTCATTACACAATTCGCCCTATTGTGCAGTTTTATGATGGGCAGGAAGATCTAAGGTGTGAGACGGAGGATTATGGGGTAGTCCTTAACGAGTAGGTTGCTAATGACCATGTTCCCGTCTTCAACATTTGTAATCAGCTCTTGCTCGAAGCCATTTAGCACGTCGATGCCCACCACCTTTTGCGCTGAAAAGCCAGGGAGGGTTAGAGTGGCTTCTATTCCAGGATCGTAATCCACCGCTATACCGTCTGTCCATAGCGCGAATAATCTATCACCATTTGACAAAGAGAAACTATAACTCTTGATATTGGTAGCCTCACTTTGTATTTCTATTGGCAAATCTATTGGTTTGTTTCCAGCCATGACTGTTGCTAGATTTCGAATTGTGTTGACTATTTGCATTGGATGTTCTTCGGGAACAGCATAGAATTGTGACACAATAACATCTATACCCAAGTTCATCATGATTCCCCGGGCATAATACTTTGCGCATTTAGTCTCACTGTAATATGTCTCAGGGTAAGCGGGGCATTCTGGAGTCAGCCAACTCAACTCATCAGCTACGTATTCTCCTGTAAAACCATGGGCTGATGCAGTATCTTTTATTTCCTGGATCAGAGATGGATAATTATAATAATATTGCTTATGGAGGTCGTATTCCGGTGAGGTTCCATACATAGAATGAAAAGAAATGACGTCCACCAAAGGCATTATGTCGTCTGACCTAAGAATTGTAAACAGATATTCTTGGATGTCTGATTGAATCAAATAAGACAAACCACCAACCACTATTTTTGCCTCTGGATACTCCTGGCGGATGACAGGAATAGTTCGCTTGACGAGTTTTATGTAATCCTCCACCTCTATCCATTGGATGGTGTCTCTAATATCTGGCTCATTCCAAATTTCATAATATTGAATGCGGTCCTTGAAATGATGGACAATGAACTGGACAAAGTCAAGGTAACGCTGTATATCGTCCTCCGTCTTGAATCTTGGGTATAGTACTTTCCCTCCTTGTGCTACATATTCTTTGTCCCAAAAAGAAAGCACATATGTAAGTGTTATGCCATTGTCGGCGAGGCTGGTTATGAAATCATCGTGGCTTGGGTCGATGATGTTTTCAGGATTGCTCCAGTGTACCCTGTCCGAATCGAAGTTGTTAATCGCAAAGCGAGCCCGTTTCATACCTTGTTTGAGAATGTGACTGGCATCCAAAACCCCCTCGGGGAAGACTTCCGGCTCTAACTTCCACAAATCGTTAAAATGAATACCAATCCTGTTGTCTTCAAGTTCATTTGATTGTTTAGGCTGTAGCTGGGTTCTGGGAAGATTGTTTCCCTCTTGAAGCAATGTAGATTTATATGTGCCCGAGGTAGGCGTTGAAAACTCACTGGTATTGCCATCTGCATCGGTAGCCGTCGTAGTTAGACCAAGACCGGTAAAAGAGGCGCCCTTGCCAAAGGCAAAGAAACCAGAGTTGTCGGCTGTGGCCTGGCCTTCGTAAACCTCTCCTTGGTTGCCGCTGTCGGAGTAGACCTCAACGGTGCAGTCGGCACCAGTGAAACCAGTGACAGTGCCGGCAGCCAAGTCGAAGTCTAAGATGAATGGGGCAGGTAGGCTGATGTTACCACCTTCATTTAAGAAAATACCAACAACTCCGTTATCATGGATGCTGTTTTGGGTAATAGTATTACCCACCGAGTTCGTGTTGTAGATTTGTATGCCTTCTCCGTGGTTGTAGGCAATGATGTTGTCAAGCCCGATCAAGTTGTAAGAGGCACCGTCAGAAACGTAGATGCCGGTCTCATAATTGCCCTGATTGCCCAGCCCTGCTGCATCAGTGCCGACTAAGTTACCTGTAATGGTGTTACGTGAGGTGCCGTTTCCCGAAAGCTGGATGCCACCTCGGTTACCACTCACCAGATTGCCTTGGCCCAGTGGCCCCGAACCAACACTCCGGTCACCACCAATAATGTTGTATTGAGCACCGCTGCTAAGGAAAATTCCCACGCCAGAGAAATTGACAATCTGTAAACCATGGACAGTGTTTCCATCCGAGTAAAATCCCAACCCATACACCCATTCTTCCGAGATGTTGCTGCCGTCAAGGATTACTCCGGTGTTGCTGGCGTCGATTTTCAAATTGCCCTGAGTGATGTCGGGTAGGCCGCTGGTGAGAGAGATAGTAGCTGGAGCGCTGGGCGGGAAGATGGCCGTGTCGAAGGTGATAGTATCGCCGCTCTGCGCGTCCAGCAATACCTGCCGTAGGGTGCCAGAGCCGCTGTCGGCAGTACTGGTGACGACAATGGTTCTGCCTTCGGCTTGCGGTCCTGGTGTTGGTAGTGTGGCAGGTCCCGCACATGATATCACGAGAAGAAGTATCGCAATAGCTGCAGGAGTGACTAGTTTGACTAATTTCACTTTCGTTTTGCCTTTTCCTGGGGTTTGTTGCGTAGACTTGCCTAACGCTTATGTGAACTGCTCATTAACAAGTCACATTATATTACTTTTCACGGGGTAAGTCATGGCAGGGGATACAAAGCGCCCTTTCGTTCAAGGGGGTGACAAAGCGAGCTTTTGTTAAGTCAACTCGTACAATCCGCCTAGAAGTTTGTTAGGGCAAGACGGCAATGTTAACGAGCGTGAGAAGCCAGATATCGCAGTTGCGCTCTCAGATTATGCAATCAGAACAGAAGGCACTACAATGGCTATGAGGCCTGTGACAACGACTGCGAGGAGGAACAAGTTGTATCTGGTGCTATAATTGCTTAGAAGGGAAGCATCGTAATATCCTTCTACACCTTGATCTTTGTACATCTTAAGTAGCCCATTTATCAGCTTTACTCTTGTTTCCTTTCCTCTTAACAACCCAAGTACTACGATAAGGTTGATTACTATCACCAGGAAGACAAAGGTGAAGAACACTATCCATGTAGTAGCGTCGGTGTCTCGCTCGCTAGAAACAGCTGAATTAACTCCTAAAGCGATCAGGTTTAGAAAAATCGCGGTCAGGATGAAAATTATGTCAGTGCGTGCGTTCTGCTGGAGTTCCGTAATTATATGTTCATGAACTCGCTCAATCATATGTCCTCCTAAGTCGATGCGGTCTTTTTGGATTATTCCACAAGTTAGTATATAGATTAGTCCATTCCTGGGGTCTTGTCAACAATAAAAGGAGATGGACATCACCCGAGCATATGTAGCTCTCCTTTGCAGAAAAAGACGATGTTGGTACTACAAAGGAGTTGACAATCCGCTAAATTGTTCAGTGCTTACAGGGCTAGTCCTTCACCTTGATATGTAGATAGAGGTCGCCACATTTTTTATCTTCTTCCCTGCCCATGCCCTTGAGCCTGATTTTAGTCCCCGACTTAATCCCCTGCGGTATCTTAACCATTAGCTTCTTTGTCTTTTTGCCTCGCCGGTGAATGATACCTTTCTCACACCCGGTGTTTGCCTCAGACGGAGAAATCTTAAGCTCAATATGTTGGTCAAGGCTCTGCTTCGGTAAAGATTCATATTGGAGACCAAAGAGCTTACGCAGAGCATACTTACCAATCCTGGCTGTTGCTCTTGAAACCAGCCTTTCCATCAAGCCCGGTTTATAAGTAGATACTCTGGTATGGGGGTAACTCTGGGCATAGTTCTCCCTGTCTTCAAATCCATAGGCTTTTCTGCCTGCTCCGTCAGGATGGGTAAAGAATTGAAATATGAAGTTACTGCCGTCAAAGAATGTGCGGTTGAGGAAATCTTGGTCAAATCTGAGTCCAGCTTGGCTAAACATTCGGTTCAGCTCATTAAACATAGCCCGGTTGGAGAAGATGCCCTGGAAAATATCCTGCTGGGAATACTGGAAGCCTTTATACCTGGAATCATAACCAACACCGGCAAACCTCCCGCTTCTGACAGAATCATATTGTTGCCTCTTGTCTTTATCCCCAAGCACACCGTAGGCCTCGTTTATCTCCTTGAACTTTTCCCCAGCCTGCTTCTCATTGCCCGGATTGGTATCTGGGTGATATTTGAAGGCGAGCTTTCTAAAGGCTCTTTTTATGTCTTCGTGGCTGGCATTCTCAGCAACGCTAAGAATTTGGTAGTAGTCTTTCATATCATTTCCCCGTATCTAATGCTTGGTATCTCATTAAGGATTTTTATCGGCTTCACCCTTCCCTTGGATAAATGTAAATGTTATATTATAACATTGAAATCGGTGCTATTAAACCTCTGGTTGGAGGTTGTAGGTGGACAAGATTGACGCTGCTTCAGATTTAATTCTTCACTCAAAACGGGTGGTAGTCTTTACCGGCGCTGGTATCAGCACCGAGTCGGGTGTCTCTGACTTCCGTAGTCCGGGGGGAATTTGGGATAGATTTGACCCTGATGAATTTACCTATCAAAAGTTCCTGTCAAGCTCAGCCAGTAGAGAAAAATACTGGGAGTTCTCCAAGTCGCTCTGGCCTGCAATAGTTAATGCTGAGCCTAATCGCGGTCATTATGCTATCGCTGAACTCTATCAAATGGGCAAGCTAGACTGTGTGATTACCCAGAATATTGATAGCCTGCATCAGAAATCTGGAGTTCCTGAAGAAACAATAATTGAGTTACATGGAACTCTAAAATGGGTTATTTGTCTTGAATGTGGCAGAAGGTATCCCAGGGAGCAAATCCAGGCTAGGCTGGAGCTAGGAGAGAGGGTTCCTAGGTGTGATACCTGTGGCGGCATCACCAAGCCAGCAACTGTTGCCTTTGGTCAGCCAATGCCTGAGAGGGAAACTGGTGAAGCTGAGGCGAGGTCTGCTGCCTGCGACCTGTTCTTGGTCGCCGGTTCATCACTGGTGGTCTATCCCGCTGCCCAGATGCCACTGATAGCTAAGGATAATGGTGCCAAATTGATTATTGTTAACCTGACGCCGACACCTCATGATAGCTATGCTGATATTGTAATTTATGAAAAGGTAGGAGAAGCCCTGCCTCAAATAATTGAGCGGGTAAAGGCAAAACTGAAGGGATAAGAGATTGTCTATTATCTTAAACCCTCATTAAGCCTAATCAAACTTCCCTTAATAAGCGGCATCAAGGGATAACACTGTAAGCCGAATGGTTTGTAAATATATTGGAAAGCATATCAGTAAAAGTGAAGCTATTTATCATTGCTAACTTACTATTAGTCTGTTTGCTTGGCGGAAGTTGTGCTCCTGTCCGAGATTTTGATAGTTGCCTGCGCTCAATGGTGAAGCCATACCGCTTCAGTTTGGCTAACTGGGAGTTCAGGACTATATCGCATGAAGTAAGTCAATGGACTTTTGTTAACCATGACAAGGGTGCTGACCAAATCCATATGGTCGCCGAGTACTTTTCCTTCAACGAGCAGATAAAAGCCCTAAAGTTGGAGATAGATGCCATCAGCGCTGGTGATAGCCAGGGTGATGTAGCTTCACTTGAAGCTGAATTAAATGGACTACAAGAGCAAAAAATGGCTTTGGCTGACACGGTGGAGAGGATAATAGAGGGGCAGGTAAGACAGACCCTGACTCAGCAGGGTATTTTCAACCCAATAGACAAATATATAGGGTTAAAAGTTGGCTTCCCACCAGTAAATTTCAAGCTGGAGAAGCCACCCTATTTACTGGTGATTTCGCCCAGAGACAGGATAGAGAGCATGAGGGAAATTCTCCTTCAGCCGGACATTACTCTAGATGAGATAGAGGATATTGAAGCTGAAGTGGATAAATTAGGTGTCTTGTCGCTGGTGGTAGAGCTAGGTGGCTTTGGTGGAACATATCCTACCCTTGTTACTAATGAGGCTAGCCTGCGGTTTACTATTGATGTGGTGGCTGAGGAGTGGCTGCATCAATATCTGGTCTTTAAGCCGTTGGGATTTCTATATTTACTTGATTTAATTGGCGTGTCCAGAAATTATGAGATTGCTACTATGAATGAAACCCTAGCCAGTATGGTCAGTAAGGAAATTGGTTCTCTGGTGTATGAAAAATACTACCCTCAGCCTGAAAATGACACTCATCAGAACCAGGCAGTGAAGCCAGAATTTGACTTTAACCGGGAGATGAGAGAAATAAGAAGAGCAGTTGATAAGTACCTAGCCCAGGGAGACATTGAACAAGCTGAGGCATTTATGGAACAGAAGCGACAATACCTAGCCTCAATGGGCTATCATATTAGAAAGCTAAATCAAGCCTATTTTGCCTTTCATGGCGCTTATGCTGATAGACCAACCTCAATTAGCCCCATCGGGCTTGAGTTAAACGAGCTAAGAGGACAAAGCGCCTCATTGAAGGATTTTCTAAATACGGTTGCCGCAATGACCAGCCGCCAGAATCTAAGGGATAGTATCAAATAAGAGTACTCAGCGGAATGACTTGCGTAGGGGCTTAAGGTTTGTTAAACTAGGGTTACTTGTGGGCCGCTAGCTCAATTGGAAGAGCAGCTGACTCTTAATCAGCAGGTTACAGGTTCGAGTCCTGTGCGGCTCACCACAAAGCTGGGTAAGCAACTGACCGAGTTGACTTCTTAGATACCAGGCGAGTTAGGCAGTTTTTATCCTGGGTTGGCTCAAGAAGTTTCGAGTATAGTGCCGGTAACGGCAGTCGCAGGTTCACCAAGTCCAAACCATCCACCTAATATCAAGCGGGCTTCTTCAGCCACCTATCTGGATATTTAACCCATAACCTTCCAT
>DAOWJH010000105.1 GCA_030640495.1 Dehalococcoidia bacterium
ATGTATCTTCTCGGAATAAGGACGTCCCGCCAAACCACGCTCCTGTGCCCGCCTCATCTTTGAGGTAGCAATCATCTCCATCGCCCTGGTAATCTTGGCAGTACTCCGAATGCTGCGTATCCGACGACGAATTAGGCGAATATTAGCCAATCAGTTACCTCACCCCTTAGGTTTTTATTTAGTAACCCTATCCCCCTTTATCCCCCTTCCCCTTGATAAGGGGAAGGGGGAAGATAATTTCTTGAGAGGGGCTTCGCCCCTCTCAAACTCCCCCGATTACGATACCAGAATAAGGAGAGGAGGAAGGATTTCTTTTAGAGGGGTTTTGCCCCTCTCAAACTCCCCCAACTACCATTTCATCAGGTCGATTTTGGTGGCATCAATAGTTTCACGGCTACGATAAATGGCTATTATTATGGCTAAACCAACGGCTGCCTCAGCCGCCGCCACCACCATAATGAAAATAACAAAAACCTGCCCGGTCAGCAGTAACGGCACGATATAGCGGGAAAAGGCAACCATGGCGATACTCACCGCAACCAGCATAATCTCAATAGACATTAGAATAACTATGGCGCTGCGTTTAACCAGAGCCCCGTATAGCCCGATGGAGAATAGAATGGCTGACAGTAAAAGGTAATGCTCCAAACCCACAGACATAATGTTACTTCTCCCTTACCAAAACGATAGCCCCCAAAATGGCAGCTAATAAAAGGACAGCGGCAATCTCTACCGGCAAAATATAGCCGTTTTCGCCAAAAAGCCTAGTGGCGAGGGCAGCAGTAGTTGGCTCCACAGGCAGCTCAGCCGATACCTGCCACGGAGTATTGAGCAGGGCAAAACTTACCGCCCCCAAAAATAATACAACCACAATAAAAGCAGGAATTCGTAATTTATTAGACGGGCTACCCCGCTGAACCTCTCTGGTCAGCATGATAGCTAAGATAACTAGTACCGATATGGCACCAACATAAATCAGAACCTGCACTGCCGCCAGAAAGTCAGCACTGAGGGTAACATAGATTCCAGCCACAGTGAGGAAGCACAGAATCATGGAGATAGCCGCTCGAAAAATATCACGCAGTAAAACTACGGCTAAAGCTGCCACTATACCCACTACAGCTAATATCCAGAAAGCAATATCCAGCCCTATCACTTCTTCACCTTATCCCTATCAAGGAGTAAAGTCTGCCGAGGTAAACCTGCCTCAATCTTGGGTCGGGCATAACCACTGGGCTGCCTCTCCCCAGATAACAACAAGGCCTCCTTATCCATTACCAGTTCTTGCCGACGATACCTAGCCCGCTCATAGGCATAGCCCATAAACAATGCCTCAAAGGGGCAAGCCTCAACGCACAAGCCACAAAATATACAGCGCCCCATATCCACCTCAAACTTATCCACTATATAGTTATTTTCTTCACCCCTGGAGGTTATAATCTCAATGCAACCCTCAGGGCAGCTCTTGGCGCAGGTAGCACAACCGGTGCACCGTTCCTTGTCCCAGACCAGCTCATTACCCCGAGTTCGGCGCGAGACGGTAAGCCTCTCCTCAGGGTATTGCGTCGTAATCGGCTTACGAAACAGGTGCTTAAAGGTTAACGCCATTCCTTTAGCTATGCCAATACCATAGTGTTCAAACTTCAACCCTTCCCCCTCCTAGTCTGAAAAACTTAGACCACAGTAGAGCCAATAGGACAACTATCGCCAGATTTAAAAACATTACCGTCCATAATAAAGCCGGCGGCAAGGCAATTACCTCTATGCCAGTTATGACCAGGTTAATCAAAGCCAGGGGCAGGAGACACTTCCAGGCAAATGCCATTACCTGGTCTATCCGCAAGCGGGGTATAGTGCTCCGCACCCAGAAAATAAGGAAAAATACACCGAATACCTTGATCAAGAACCAGAGGAAGGGGGGCAACAGGGGTCCCCTCCAGCCGCCAAGAAAAAGGGTGGTAATGATAGCCGAGATAGCCAGGACTTCACAGTATTCTACTAAATAAAACATGGCAAACTTCATCCCTGAGTATTCAATATGAAAACCAGCCACAATCTCTGATTCAGCCTCCAGGAGGTCAAAGGGGGTGCGATTAATCTCAGCACAAGCTGCCAGGAAGTAAATGATGAAACCCAGCGGCTGTAGCAAAATAAAGGGTATGCTCTGAGCCTCTACAATGCTGTTCATAGATAGAGAGCCAGCGATTAAAACCACACCAATAATGGATAACGCCAGTGGAATCTCATAGCTCACCATCTGGGCTACAGCACGCATAGCCCCGATAAGGGAATACTTATTATTGGAGCCCCAGCCAGCCATAAATATCCCAACTACACCAACCGAGCTAACAGCCACCACATAAAGGATACCTATATTGAGGTCAGCCAGCAGTGCCCCGTCGTGGAATGGCACCACAGCAAAAATCATCAATGCTGGGACAAAGGCAACCACCGGTGCCAGCCAGTGAACCAATTTATCCCCTTTAGCCGGGATAATGTCCTCCTTGATTAGCACCTTAATCGCATCAGCTACCGGCTGGAGCAGACCAAAAGGTCCAGCTCGGTTAGGACCAAGGCGCACCTGAAAACGTCCCAGCCCTCTGCGCTCAAACCAGATAAATCCCATAATCATAGCCATAACAAAGACCAAAATAATAACTACAAACACTCCCCAATGAAGCCAGTAGCCCCCCGGCCAGTCAGGGGACAGGGTTTGCGGATAATAATTGAATATAGCCACTATCTATCCACCTCAGCCAGACAGATATCAATGCTACCAAAGATAGCTACGGCATCAGCCACCTTCCAGCCAATCATCATATCGCGAAGGGCAGTCAGGTTGATTAGGGTTGGTGCCCGAACATGGAAGCGGTAGGGAGCAATGGAATTATCTGACACCAGATAAAAACCAAGCTCACCCTTGGGGGCTTCAATATGCCCGTAGGCTTCACCTACTGGTGGGTGAAGCAGGTGAGGCACCTCAGTTCTTACCTCGCCCGGTGGTAGCTGCTCCACAGCCTGCCTGATAATACGCACGCTCTGGCGCATCTCTTGAATTCTTACCCAATAACGGTCATAACAATCGCCAACACTGCCGGTGGGTATATCAAATTCCAGGCGGTCATAGACAGAGTAAGGGTCTGCCTTACGGATATCCCATCTAACACCACTACCCCGAAGCACCGGACCACTGGCTGAGATATTAATAGCCAGCTCTTCAGGCAGAATACCTACTCCCTTGGCGCGAGCCAGCAGTATCTCATTCTCAGCCAGAAGCTGGTCATATTCATCAATAAAACCGGGCATGGTGGTGACAAACCTGTCCAGGGCAGGTAAGAATTCAGCGGGGATGTCGTGGCTTACCCCACCGATACGCATATAGTTATAGGTAAGTCGCTGACCACAGACCATCTCAAACAGGTCCAGAATTTTTTCCCTTTCCCGAAACATATATAATAGGGGAGTCATAAAAGCGCCGCAATCATTCAAAAAGGCGCCAACGCCGACTAAGTGACTGGCGATGCGCTGTAGCTCAGCTATAATGACCCGTAGGTATTCAGCCCGCTCAGGAACAGGAATTCCAGCCAGCTTCTCTACTGCCAGAACATAAGCCAGGTTATTGCTCATTGAGGCTAAATAATCCAACCTATCGGTAAACGGGATATTCTGGGTGTAGGTGCGTCCCTCAGCCAGCTTCTCAATCCCCCGATGGAGATAACCAAGAACTGGCTCCACATCTACAATGACTTCACCATCAAGGGTCAACCTCATGCGAAACACCCCATGGGTGCTGGGGTGCTGGGGACCTACATTGATAACAAAGGGTTCAGTTTTAATTGCCATGATTTAACCCTTGCAACAAAGGCTACCTATTCTCCTTTTCTCCAGTTATAGAGATTGTTTATTAACCTCACCCCCTTAATCCCCCTCTCCTTCCCAAGGAGAGGGGGAGGAGGTTTTAGAGAGGGGCTTCGCCCCTCTCTTACCTGCACTCCCCCCTTCCTTTAATAAGGGAAGGGGGCAGGGGGATAGGTTGCTAAACGACCGATGTTGGTAGATTCTGAGACAACTTCATAGATAATCCTTCCGCAATGGATGTCCCTGAAAACCCTGCCAGAGGAAGATGCGCTTCAGATTGGGGTGCCCATCAAAACTAATCCCCATAAGGTCATAAATCTCCCGCTCCTGCAAATCGGCTCCTCGCCATAAACTAACTACTGAAGGAAGGCTGGGCTTCTCCCGCTCATAACATCGGGTTTTCACTACCAGGCTGTGGTTATGCTTTAATGAGGTTAGGTGATAAACCATCTCAAAGTAGTCATAATAATCAACAGCGGTAATGCTGGTGAGGTAATCAAAATCAAGACCGGGGGTGTCTTTCAGAAAAGTAGCTACAGCTAACCAAGACTCGCTGTTAACCACCAGACTATCTTGGCTAGAGTCTACAATGCTCCCCGGAAGGTGCTCCTCTACTTGGCTGGCTATTTCTTCACCAGAAAAGGCTAGTGTCATCCCCCTATCCCTCGGTAACAATGCTCCGCTTAGATATTTTGTTATGTAGCAGCCTTATGCCATAAAGCAGGGCTTCAGGGCGTGGTGGGCAACCAGGCACATAGACATCAACGGGGACTATGAGATTAACCCCGGGCACCACACTATAGGAGTGAGCAAAGGTGCCGCCGCTAATAGCACAGGCACCCATAGCCAACACCCACTTTGGCTCAGCCATCTGGTCATAGATTCGCCTCAACTGTGGCGCCATCTTCCAGGTTAAAGTTCCAGCAACAATCATCAGGTCAGCCTGGCGTGGTGAGGGGCGAAAGATTTCCATACCAAAACGAGAGATATCAAAACGAGAGGCGGCAGTGGCAATCATTTCAAAGGCACAGCAAGCCAGACCAAAATTCACCGGCCAGAGTGAAAACTTCCGTGCCCAGTTAAGCGCCCCATCCACCGTGGTCACCAAGACATTGCGCTGTATTTCCTGTGCCAACCACCTATCCGGGTCAGGAATAGGCTGCTGGCAGTGCGCCTTCAGCGACTCTATAGCCTCACCTTCAACCCTATCAAGCTGCTTATCACCATAAACGTATATTTCTGGTTTGTCTTTTACTTCCATTCCAAGACCTTCTTCCTCCAGGCATAGATATAGCCGACAACAATAATGGAAATAAAAATAAGTATGCTAATAAAACCAAAACTGCCTATTTGCCTGAGGTTAACTGCCCACGGATACAGAAAAACAACCAAGATATCAAGAGCAATAAATAGCAGGGCGTAAAAATAGTAACGGAAATTAAATTGAACCCATGATTTACCTACGGTCTCCATGCCACACTCGTAGGTTGAGTTCTTAACAGGATTAGGCTTATGGGGAACAATACCAATAAATCTAAGAAAGACAGGGAGGAGAAGGGTGCTAACAGCAAAAAAAATAGCAACTATAAGAAATAACCCGATATACCCATAATTTGCCAGCAACTATTGTCCTCCTGCCTCACAATAACGACTGTTAGTATAGCATACCAGCCTTGCCTAAGACAATGGTGGTTATGGGGATGGATTGATTAACTATCTTGTGCTGGCTACTTGACGAAAAGCAAGCTCTAATTGTATTGTAATAGTAAAGGGGAATATACCTTCAATTAAGAATGCGAGTTATTGCTGGCAAAGCCAAAGGACATCGACTTAAAGCACCGAAGAGGGCTGCTACCCGCCCAGCGACAGATTTAGTCCGGGGAGCGATTTTTTCTATTTTAGAAACTACTACCAGCGATTGGGAACAGGTGCTTGATTTATTTGCTGGTAGTGGCGCTCTGGGGATTGAGGCTTTAAGCCGTGGCGCAGGTTGGGTTGATTTTGTTGAACATGAACCACGATGTTGTGATATAATTAGACAAAACCTAGAAAAAACAAAACTTGGCGCACAGGCTCATATTTATTGCTGTAGTGTAGCCAAAGCACTCTCCTTTCTTGAAAAGGAGTATAATATTATATTGATGGATCCACCCTATTCTAATTCATCTATAGACAGCCTAGTGGCACAACTAGCAGCCTCCAGGCTGGTGGGGACAAATTCAACTGTTGTGGTAACCCACTCCCCCCACCACCCCCTAAAATCAACCTATCCCCCATTAAATCTCGTCAAGGAGTACCGTCACGGCGATAGTTGCATCGCAGTATACCAAAAGGAGGGCAAGCCTTGACTATTGCTATTTACCCGGGTAGCTTTGACCCAATAACTAATGGACATCTTGACATTGCCACTAGAGCAGCCAAGCTTTTTGACAAGCTAATTATTGGAATCTATGACACGCCGAACAAGCACCTTCTATTCACCACTAAAGAGAGGGTAGAACTGGCAAGGCAAGCAGTGGTGGGTTTAGCCAATGTTGAGGTAAAATCTTTTACCGGGCTTACCATTGACTTCGCCAAGAAGGTAAAAGCACAAACTATGGTGCGCGGGCTGAGAATGAGCGGGGATTTTGAGCGGGAGTTTGACATGGCAATGATGAACAGAAGGTTATTTCCTGAGCTAGAGCTAGTTTGTCTAATGGCAAACCCAGAATATCAGTTCCTTAGCTCCAGCTTACTCAAGGAAGCAGCCAGCCTGGGCGGTAACATTAAAGACTTTGTCCCCAAACACGTGGCTGCAGTTTTAAGAAGGAAGGTGAAAAGCAAAATGTAGGCATTGTCCACAAACGAGAGCATTACCCCAAAAACAAACCAATTTCTTAAGGAATAAAGCCGGGAGGTATATATGGCGTATAAAATTACCGATGAGTGTATTAGCTGTGGTGCCTGTGAAGCAGAATGCCAAAACGAAGCAATCAGTGAGGGGGAGACAATCTATGTGATTGACCCCGATAAGTGCACCGAGTGCGTCGGCAACTTTGAGTTACCCAAGTGTACTGAAATTTGCCCCATAGACAATTGCTGCATACCTGACCCAGACCATGTGGAAACTAAAGAGCAATTGCTGGAAAAGTGGCGTAGTCTACACCCGGGTGAAACCCCAGCCGCTAGCTAATATTGCTCAGTTTAAGAATCAATTATTACTCTCATCCCCCCTCTCCTCCACAGGAAAGGGGGGATGGAAAGATTTAGCGATAGCCTAACCCACTACTGAAAGAAAGAGCGTATCACATCAAACTCATCAGGCAGCAAAGCCAGTACCAAGGGGAATTTATCTAATAATATAGCCGCTACAATTGATTCAGTAATAATGCTGCCAGCACCCAACCATTTGACCCAGGTGGCTAACAGGGCACCGCAGAATATAGCCCCCAGCACTAAGCCAAAGGCAGCGCCACCAAGGTGATTGACCCAGCCCAGCATCACCACTGAAGCAGCCCACTTCAATAGCGAGGCGAGCACAGCAGCAATTACCATTACCCCGATTAGTATGATGGCAAAGGCAACAATTTCAGCCACCTTTTCGCCAGGAATAAAGGCTAGCTGCTCGGAAAGGGGAACATAAAAGCGCCCAGCCAGGATTACACCAACTATTACCCCAGCTAAAGATAAAACAGCCTTTATAATCCCCATTCTTAGCCCAAGGAAGGTAGAAATAGCTACAGCTACTACGATAACTATATCAAGCCAGTTCATAGTTACCCCCTTGATTTATTATCCATAGCGCAGAGCGTCAATGGGGTTTAGCCTGGCTGCCCTTGCTGCCGGGTATACGCCAGATGCAAGACCAATGAAGATTGACACTGAGATAGCCAAAATCACAATAAATGGTGAGACCACAGCGTTGATTGTGAATCCACCAAGGTCAATGAGAGAGATTCCGTATGCCACCAGCCAAGCACCAGTCAGTCCAATGGCACCTCCCACCAGACTTAACATGGCGGCTTCTAACAAGAATTGCATTAGAATATCCCGCCGCTTGGCTCCTATCGCCTTACGCAGGCCTATCTCCCGGGTACGCTCGGTTACCGAAACCAGCATAATGTTCATGATACCTATACTACCCACCAGCAGGGAGATACCGCCAATCAGTCCCAGAAATACGGTTAGCGCCAGGGTTATGGTCTCAAATACCCCGAGCATCTGCTCCAGGCTCATAACGGCAAAGTCAGCTTCCTCATCGGCATCAATGCGGTGGCGCTTCCTTAAGAGGGTCTCGATATCTTCTATTATCTCGTCCATCACCTCGGCGCTGGCTGCCTGTACG
>DAOWJH010000051.1 GCA_030640495.1 Dehalococcoidia bacterium
AATTAGGCATAAATGAGAGAAGAAGAAATAATCGTTGTTGCATTAGGTGGTAATGCTATCTTGCAGCCAGGACAGCCAGGAACCGTAGAGGAACAACTGGAAAATGTGGACATTGCATGCAGATATACTTATGGTTTTAACCGATGTTGAGCAGGTTATGCTCAATTACGGTGAAGTGGATGAGATGGGGATTAATCGGATGACAGTTGATGAGGCCGAGAATTACCTGAAGAAGGTCACTTTGGTGAGGGAAGCATGAAGCCAAAGGTGGAGGCAGGTATTAGCTTCGTTAAAGCAGGAGGAGAAAAAACGATAATCACCGCACTAAACAAAGCGGTAGAGGCACTAGAAGGAAAGGCAGGAACAATCATTATTGCTTAAATAGAATGAATAGAGGCGGGCTCTGCCAGAGGAGACCGAGGCTAGGGGAATGAGGTGTCCGCCTGGGTGAGTAAAGTTTGGATTTGTTCCTCGGAGAAGGTTGGAATGACCTTTTTGGGAGCCTTTGGGATTTTGAGTCGAGAGAACGGATTTCGCCAGATTATTCTCTCTACCTCCAACCAAGACCAAAAAGTTCTTAACGATCGCATGTACGCGTTTATCGTGTGACCCGATAGGCCATTATCTTGGGGCTTAGCAAAGGGATGAGCCGTAAAGCGATTGGCCGACTGTAGCTGAAGAATAAACCCTTTGATGTGTTGGGCCTCAATTTTGGTGACGTCGGTCGAGAATCCGCCTTCCTCCAAGAAGTGAGCGAAGAGTTTCACAGAAGTATTGACCAGAGAAATATAATTTGGGCTTTTCCCTTCAGTGGCGGCACACAACTGATAACCATGAAGTAAACTTCCTATGTCGGTGCCGGATTTTGACGAAGCAAGCACTCCCCCTTTACAGCTATGGATTTTTGGGCTAAAATAGATACGGTTTGGGCGGGTGTAACTCAGCGGTAGAGTGCTTGCTTCCCAAGCAAGACGTCGTGGGTTCGAATCCCATCACCCGCTCCACACATATTATTGAGAGGGGTAGTATGAAAGAGGTTGTTATTATTAGCGCAGTGCGGACACCGGTGGGCAATTATGGGGGTGGTTTACGAAGAGTTCAAGCCTACGATCTGGCGGCTCTAGTTCTCAATGAGGCGATTAAACGGGCTAAAGTGGAGCCAGTCTCCATTGATGAGGTAATTATGGGGCAGAATTATCAAAGCGGTGAATATGTAAACATCGCTCGCATGGGGTTACTTAAGGCTGGCTGGCCAGCCGAGATCCCAGCTTTCACCCTAGACCGACGGTGCTGCAGTGGTCTTGACGCTATTGGTCTGGCCGGTATGACAATTGAGACTGAAAATGCAGATATTATAGTGGCTGGCGGCGTGGAAAGCATGAGTACTGCTGAGTTTTATATCCCGGGCGACAACATAAAGTGGGAAATGGGAGGAGTTGGTGATATGCCCAAGGGTCACGGTCGCCTTTCCATGTGGGGGCTACCACTTTACGATAGGATACAGCGGGCTAGGGTTATGTCCCAACCTGAGGAAAGATTTGGAATTATGCCGACAATGATGACCTGGGCTGAGACTGCAGCTAAGACATATAACATCTCCAGGGAGGAGATTGACCAATGGGCTCTACGGAGTAATCAACGAGCGGTGGCTGCTACCGAGTCAGGGAAGTTCAAAGATGAGATTGTGCCTGTGCCCGTTCCACAGCGCAAGGGCGAGCCAGTATTGCTTGACAAAGATGAGCATCCCCGGCCTGACACAAGTTTAGAGGCACTTTCCAGGCTGAGAGCTGTTCAGGGGGGGGTCTGCACTGCAGGTAACTCAGCCGGAGAGAACGATGGTGCTGCGGTTTGCGTAGTAACCTCGGCGGAGAAGGCAAAAGAATTAGGGGCTGAGCCGATGGGTTATCTTAAAGCCTATGTCCAAAGTGGGGCTGACCCTCGTCATACCTGGGAAGCAGTGCCAGCGGCAGTTAACAAGGCGCTGAAAAAGGCGGGGCTCACCCTTGACCAGATAGACCTTATTGAGCTGCATGAAGCCTTCGCTGCTCAGGCATTGGTAAATCTGAGGGAGCTGGGAATACCTGAAAAGGATTATGACAAGGTAAATGTTAATGGTTCTTGTGTCGCCATTGGTCATCCCCTAGGTTGCACCGGGGCAAGAATTATGACTACTCTGCTCTATGAAATGAAAAGGCGTAATGCCAGATATGGTCTGGAGACTATTTGTGGTGGTGGGGGGATGGGCGTCTGTGCTATTGTGGAGAGGAGATAGTATTTCAAAGCTGAACCTCCGATGAGCTCATATTCAGGAGGGGATTTTTGTCTTCGTTTGGAGGTAAAAATGGACTTTGAATTCAGTGAAAAACACAAGGCGCTGAGGCAGGCAATAAGGGGCTTTGCCGAGAAGGAGATTGCTCCCCTGGTAGATGAGGCTGAGGAAAAGGAGAGGTTCCCCAAGGAACTTTTCCTCAAGATGGGTAAACAAGGATATCTCTGCCTTAGCTATCCGGCAAAGTATGGGGGTAGTGACCTGGGGAGGATAGGCGAGTGCATTGCCGTTGAGGAGATATCCCGGGTTTCGGTTGGCATCGCCGCTGGGCTGGCGACCCAAGGGGGTATTGCTACCAGTTCTATTTTATACCATGGGAGCGAGGAGCAGAAGCAGAAATACCTTGTGCCAGCTATTAAGGGACAGAAAATAAGTGCCTTTGGGCTTACCGAGCCCAATGCTGGCTCCGATGCTGCTGCCTTGGAGACCACAGCAGTTAAGAAGGGCGATAAATATATCATCAATGGCAGCAAGACATATATAACTAATGGACCAATTTGTGACTATGCACTGGTAGCAGCCTATACTGACAGGAGCCAGAAACCCAGCCGAGGGATAAGCGTATTCATTGTAGAAAAAGATACCCCGGGTTTCACATGGACTAAAATGAAGAAATTCTGCATGCGCTCCGCAGATACCGCTGAACTCTTCTTTGATAACTGCGCTGTGCCGGCTGAGAATCTAATTGGTGAGGAAGGTAGAGGGTTTGTTTATGTCATGGAGTCTCTTGACGGAGGCAGGATATCTCATTCGGCTACCAGCGTCGGACTGGCACAAGCGGCTTATGAGGCTGCCCTTAGCTATACCCAGCAAAGGATACAATTTGGTCAACCAATCTATAACTTCCAGGCTATCAGCTTTAAGATAGCCAGGATGGCTATAGATATAGAGGCAGCCCGCTGGTTGATGTATCGGGCTGCCTGGATGTATGACCAGGGGATGCGCCGCTTTAATGAATCGGCTATGACCAAGCTATTTGCCAGCGAGGTGGCTCAGAGGGTAACCAGCGAGGCTATGCAGATACATGGTGGTGTTGCCCTGATGAGTGATTCACCAGTGCAACGCTACTTTCGTGATTCAAGAAGGGCCACCATCACCGAGGGCACCTCGGAGATTCAACAAATAGTGATTTCGCGAGGGCTGGTAATGCACTAGGTTATCCACTCAGAGCAGTCTGGCTGTTATCAGGAGGAAAGGAGCATTATGGAAATTAAAAGGGTAGGTGTAGTGGGCTGTGGAACAATGGGGGCGGGCATTACTCAGGTGTGCGCTCAGTCAGGCTATCAGGTGGTAGTCTCAGAAATAAACAATGAGCTTTTGAATAAGGGGCTGGCATCAATTAACAGCTTTCTGAGCAAGGGCGTAGACAAGGGTAAGCTATCCCAGCAGGATAAGGAGTCTACCCTGTCTCGCATCAAGGGCACCACCAGCACCAAGGACTTCAGCGATTGCGACCTGGTAATAGAAGCTGCGGTTGAGAATATGGATTTGAAGAAGAAGATATTTGCCGAGGTAGACAAAATCTGCCCCAAACATGCCATCCTGGCAACTAATACTTCGTGTCTATCTATTGTTGATATGGCTATGGTAACCAGCCGACCGGATAAGGTGCTGGGGCTGCACTTCTGGAATCCAGCGCCACTTATGAAGCTACTGGAGGTGGTCAAGACCGTTGCCACCAGTGATGAGACCCTTGAAACGGGGAAGAGCTTCGGTGAGTCTCTAGGCAAGACCATCATCGTCGCTCCAGATATTCCGGGGTTTATTGTAAACCGCCTTCAAATACCCTTTCGGCTTGATGCTATCCGTATGCTAGAGGCGGGCATTGCCACCAAGGAGGATATTGATGCTGGTGTAACCTTAGGCTTAGGTCATCCCATGGGGCAGTTCGCCCTGCAAGACCTTGTTGGTCTTGATGTTACCTATGCCGTGGCTAACGCTCTGTATGAAGAGACTAAAGACCCCAAATTTGCTCCACCTACTCTGATGAAGAAGATGATTGCTGCCGGCTGGCTTGGGCGTAAGACAGGGAAGGGATTTTATGAGTATAATAAGTAATAGGGCTGGTAAAATGGAAGGGCTGGCTAGGTAGCTAAAGTCCTGACAAACTACGGTGTAGACGGAGAAGCGATGAAAGAAGTGGTTGAGCGAAAAAA
>DAOWJH010000109.1 GCA_030640495.1 Dehalococcoidia bacterium
ATTCGCCAGACCGGACGGGTCCTTACCCGACCCGTGCTACCTATCTAAGGTTTTCCGGCGGATTGCCGAAGGGGCAGACCTGAAGCGTATCCGTCTGCATGATTTAAGGCACACTTGTGCCACGCTTTTGCGGAAATCCGGGCAACCAATTGAGGTAATTAGCAAGATGCTTGGGCATGCCAGCATACTCGTGACGCTCAAAATTTATGACCACTGGGAGGGCGAACTGCGAGCGCCCGCTGACGCAATGGATAAAATGCTGGAAAAAGTATCGCGAAATCAGAATGAAGGAGCATTCGTTAGAAAAACGTTAGAAGAGGGGGAGGGAGTTGAGCGTGAGCCGTGCAGGGCTCGAACCTGCGACACCCTGATTAAAAGTCAGGTGCTCTGCCAACTGAGCTAACGGCCCATATACTAGGTTAGTTTAGCAAACCTTGAGCCTCCATGCAACCACTATAGCCCTGAAAATATCCCCTTTGAACTTAACATTCCCAGACAGGTGGTCAATACTGGCCCTTGAATCATGCCGCATATTTAACTATCATTGGCTTAATTCAAGGTGCGTAGAGATGATAGACAATAACCTATCGCCAGCTTCTATTACCACTAATTTAGACACTCATTTTGTTGGGCAAAGAGTCATTTACTATCCTACCCTGACTTCAACAATGGAGGTAGCCAAGCGAGAGGCTCAACAGGGAGCAGTGGAAGGAACAATTGTCATTGCTGAGGAGCAAACTGCAGGGAGAGGGCGAAAGAAGCGCCCTTGGCTATCGCCTAGAGGCAGCCTTGCCTTGTCTATTATTCTCTACCCCAGCCTCACCTATCTGCCTTACCTCATTATGCTGGCTTCTCTAGCTGTGGTTCATACTATTGAGGCAGTCACCGGCTTACGCCCTCAGATTAAGTGGCCCAACGATGTTCTGGTTGGTGGCAAAAAGGTGTGCGGGATTCTAATTGAAAGTAGTCTGCGGGGAAACATTGTGAACTACGCTATTATCGGCATCGGGATAAATGTTAATCTTAGACTTTCCAATTTCCCTGAGATTTTATCAACTGCCACCAGCCTCTCTGATGAGCTGGGCAGGGATGTATCCCCATTAGATATAATACAGCGACTATTAGTTGAAGTAGAAAAGCTCTACCTGGCTTTGCCGGCGGCCGAGTCTATTTACCAGGAGTGGCGGGACAGTTTGGAAACACTGGGCAAACAAGTTCGTGTGCAGTCAGGTAAAACTATTTATGAAGGCATAGCCGAATCTGTAGCTGGAGATGGTAGCCTTCTACTCCGCCGCTTGGATGGCACCTTAACTAAAATTGTAGCTGGAGATGTTACCCTCCGCCACCAGGCATAACTCCCCAGAGCCCGCTACCTGGAGCAGGCTCTGGATTTCGCCTCGTATAATAATATTGGACTCTAACTATTTCTTGGTCTTTCCACCTGATATCTGCGCTGGTGCTTCCTTTTTCATAAACATAGAGAAAAGGTCTATGGGAAGAGGGAAGATTAGCGTGCTATTTCTTTCTGAAGCTATCTCGGTCAGTGTTTGCAGGTAACGAAGCTGTAGTGTGGTTGGCTCTTTGGCAATAATCGCCCCGGCTTTAGCCAGCTTCTCCGAAGCCTGAAACTCACCATCGGCGTGGATAATTTTGGCTCGCCTCTCCCTCTCCGCCTCAGCCTGAGCCGACATCATCCGCTTCATCGTCTCAGCCAGCTCAACCTCCTTAATCTCTACCGTGCTGACCTTTACTCCCCACGGGTCGGTGTGTTCGTCAATTATCCTCTGTAGCATCTGATTCAGCTTTTCCCTGGCAACTAATAGCTCATCTAGCTCGGATTGCCCCAGTACATTCCGCAGCGTTGTCTGGGATATCTGCGAGGTGGCTCTGATGTGGTCTAAAACCCTGACCACCGACGCCTCAGGGTCAACCACCCTGAAGAATACCACTGCGTTTACCCTGACGGTAACATTATCCTTGGTGATTACCTCCTGCGATGGCACATCCATAGTTACCACCCGCAGGTCTACCTTCATCATCTTGTCAACAAAGGGAATAATGAGAAAGAAGCCGGGTCCCCTCTGCCCCACCAATCGCCCCAGGCGGAAAAGGACCCCCCGCTCATACTCAGGGACAATTTTGACCGACATCGGAAGAAGTATAAGTAGAACTAAAGCAATTAGACCGATAACAATTGGACTCATTTGTTTACCTCCTTTATTAGTTCTTGGTTACATATAGCTTTAAGCCGTCAACCTTGGTTACAATCACCTCCTCCCCAGGTTCCACCCGACCCTTCTCTGATACTGCCACCCAGCGTTCTCCCTGAATGAAGACTATTCCTTTGGGTCCTAGGGCTATCTTGACTTCAGCCGTCTTTCCTACCAGGTCCTCCCTCCCGGCTGATATCTGGTGACGATGGGCTCGTATTCCCCAGATAATTGCAATGGCAAGGAAAGCGACCAAAGCAACTACCACTAGGATAATAAACCATGTGTCTATGTGAAACCAGCTTGGGTCTATCTCAAACAACGGTCACCCCCTGCAAATAGGATTTCGGAATGATGCTAAGCCCGGCTAAAGCAATTATACCGATAGCAATTGGGCTCATTTGTTTACCTCCTTATTTTTCTTGGTTACATATAGTTTTAACCCGTCAACCTTGGTTACAATCACTTCCTCCCCCGGTTTCACCCGCCCCTTCTCTAATACCGCTGTCCAGCGTTCCCCTCTAAGAAGGACTACTACCTCTTCAGATTCAAGGGCTGCCTGAACCTTGGCTGTCTTCCCTATCAGGTCCTCCCTCCCCGTTTTGGCTTGGCGTCGGTGAGCTCCAATTATCTTGCTAACTGCGAAAGCAAAGAAGGCAGTAATTCCAATTGCCACTACCGCAATCAGCCACGGGTCTACTTGAAACCATGCCCCCCCTCCCTTGGGAAATAGAAGTAACGAGCCAAGAACAAGCGCAGTTACCCCCCCGGCGGTGAACAAGCCAAAGGTAGCAGTGAGCGTCTCACCGATAAATAGACCAAAAGCAAGCACGATAAGCAATATCCCCCCCCAGTAGGCATTAAGCACACCTAGGGAGTAGAAAGCCATCAGCAGGCTAATAGCACCTAGAATGCCCGGGAAAAGTGTCCCCGGACTGTAAATCTCAGCAATAATGCCTATAGTTCCCACACTTAGCAGTATATAGGCAATGTTTGGGTCACTAATAGCATGCAGGAAGCGCTCAATGATGGTCATTACATTTCTGGTTGTCTCGTAGTTAGTGGTGTCAATGCTGACCTCCATACCATTGGCTAAAGTAATCTCCCAGCCATTGATTTGGGAAATCAGGCTCTTTAAATTATTGGCTCGGAGGTCTATAAGGTTGCAATCTAGTGCATCAACATCGGTGAAGGATTTACTCTCGGTTACTGCCAGCTCGGCTTCTTCAAAATTACGACCGCGCTCCTGGGCAATGGTCTTCATCCACTTGGCTGAGAACTCGGTTATCTTCTTCATCTGTTCCTCTGGTATCTCCTCCCCACCACCGCTTACCGGGTGAGCCGCGCCAATGGTGGTGCCTGGTGTCATCACTGCAATATGGGCAGATAAAGTAATAAAAGTCCCTGCTGAAGCCGCCCAGGCCCCCATTGGAGCTACATAAACCACAATCGGCACCTCGGCATTCATAATCCTCTCAACTATCTCCCCCGTTGAATCTAGTAGCCCCCCCGGCGTATTTAACTCAATAATGCAGACAGTGGCATTCTTATCTTCAGCCTCGCCAATGCCTCGGTCAATATAATCAGCCACTACCGGCACAATAGCCCCCTCAACCTCCAGCACTTCAATTGACTGAGTATTAGCACTTACCTTAGCCGATACTAAAACTCCAGCCACTAAGCCTATCAGCAAAGCAAGACGGAAGGCTCTAGCCATACTTTTAATCATCTGCTCCCCATCACTAGCCCAATACCTGAGCCCAATACCTGTAATTTTTGGGAATAAATCAACCTTTTAGCGGTTCTAACTACCAAGTATATACTGATTATCGCTTTTATTGCAAATAAAACGGTAAGATTATTTATTACCCCCTTGCTTTTCCCTCTTTGCCTCTTCCCCTACCCTACAATAGTGCCTAAGGGGTTTAACACGGGCGTAGCCCCTCTAAAAAAATCCACCTCCCCCTTCCCCTTATCAAGGGGAAGGGGGATAAAGGGGGATAGGGTTGATAATCAAAAAATACCTACCCTACTCTCGTTCGGATAGATGAGTGACAGTTCAAAGTATGAGAGTATCCTCCACTTGAGGTTGGGAACAAGCCCTGGTTGTTCGTTTCATTGTGAGGAGCCCCTTCCTATTGTTGTGAGGAGCCTCTTCCTATTGTCATTGTGAGGCACAAAGTGCCGAAGCAATCTCCAGGAACACCCGGGGATTGCCACGCCTTCGGCTCGCAATGACCGGGGAAGGGGGATAAAGGGGGATAGGGTTGATAATCAAAAAATACCTACTATTGAATAGCTAGGCAAA
>DAOWJH010000111.1 GCA_030640495.1 Dehalococcoidia bacterium
AATCTTATAATTATGCTAAAATAAGCTGTCATTCTGAATGTAACCAAGTGGAATGAAGAATCTGGGATTCTTCGCTGCGCTCAGAATGACAAGGGAGATAGATATTATTTCTATTACTAAAAAGTGGGTAAGTATGCTATCTGAGGCTTATTAAATGATTCCTATTAAGCTAAAGATGCACAATTTTATGTGTTACCGGGATAATGTGCCACCGCTTTCTTTTGATGGTATCCACACCGCATGCATCTCAGGCAATAACGGTAACGGTAAGTCGGCACTGATTGATGCTATGACATGGGCATTATGGGGGAAGACCAGGGCTAAGAGTGACGACGACCTTGTTCGCCTGGGTCAGAGTGAAATGGGGGTGGAGTTTGACTTCGCTGTAGGACAACAATCGTATCGCATTATACGTAAACACTCCAAGTCCAGACGTAGAGGGCGGTCGGGACAAACCATCTTAGAATTTCAGATAGCTGGCGGGAATGGCTTCAGGTCAATTACAGGCGATAGTATGACCCAGACGCAGCAGAAAATTATTGATGTTCTACATATGGACTACCCTACATTCACTAACAGTGCCCTGCTGCTACAAGGTCACGCTGACGAGTTCACTATCAAGCGACCGGTGGAGCGCAAGCAAGTGCTAGCTGATATTCTGGGGCTTTCCTTTTACGATGAGCTTGAAGAGCAGGCTAAAGAGCTAGCCAAGCAGCAGGAAACGGAAAAGGCGCAACTTGATAGCACAATTAAGGAGATTAGTGATGGATTAGCCCAAAAGCCAGCCTATGAAGCTGAGTTTGAAAAAGCGCAGAGCGAACTCTCCCATATAGAAAAGGTAATAAAGGAGCAAGAATCCAGGCTTAATAGCCTCAGGCAGGAAAAGGAATCGTTGGAAAACAAGAAGCTGCAACTAACCCAGCTAGAGGAGCACATAAGAGATACTGAAAGAGACCTAGAGCGTTGGGGTGACCAAGTTAAACAACATCGCTCCCACCTCAAAGAGTATGAGGAGTTGATAGCCCAGCGGGCAGCTATTGAAGAAGGCTATGCGCAATTTATTGAAGCCAAGAAACTAAGTAGTGAGCTCGACCAGAAGTTTAGACTAGTCACCACTCTAAACGAAGGTAAGCATCGGCTAGAGATGACTATTGCTCAAGCCAGGCAAGAGCTGCTTAAAGACCATGCCCTAGTTCAAAGAGGGATTGAGGAGCTGGAGGCTAGCTCACAAAAGCTACCCCGACTGAAAAATGAGCAACAACAGTTCCAGGTTCAACTACGCCACCTGGCTGAGGTGGAAGAAATACTACGCAAAAAAAGAGGGGGTAGCCAAGAACTACGAACTCAAGTTTCCCACCTAGAATCTAATAAAACTCAACTAGAACAGGAAATAAAGGAAATAGAAGAAAAGCTTGACCTCTTGTTAACCCAAAGTGGTACTAAGTGCCCCCTATGTGAGACAGATGTGGGTATAGACGGTTTAAAGCTCATTGAAGCCAAATATACTGCCGATAGGCACAGTAAATCTGATTCTCTAAGGTCAAGTCAAACCGAGCTAGCTCACAAGAAAACAGAGCTGGAGTCAGTTGAGAATGAGGTATCCCAGCTGGAAACAAAGCTAAATCAAGATAGAGCAACAATACAAGGTAAAGTTAGTATCCTTAGCCAATCAATCTCTGAAGCTGAAAAGGCTGGTATTAAGCTATGCGAAGAAGGAAAAGGATTGGCTGAAATTGAACAGCGCCTAGCCAGAAATGATTTTGCAACTACTGAGCAAGAGGCCTGGCACGAGCTTGAAGGTGAATTAGCTAAACTTGATTACGATTCGGAGCAACACGAACAGGTGCGCCGCCAACTGACCAATCTAGAACAATATGAAAGTCTCAAGCGAAGGTTGGAGGAAGTTGATAGGCTCATCAACCAAGAAAAAGAGGCTCTTGCTAGAGCCGAGCAAGCCGCTGAAGAATTGCGCCAGAGCCTAGAGGCTGATAATCAAAAAAGGCAAGACCTGAGTCAAGAGCTTAATTTACTGCCACAGCTGGCCAATGATTTAATACAGGCTGAAACTGAACACCAAGCGCTAGCCGCACAACAAAAACAAGCCCAAGAAATAATGTGGAGTGTAAAGCTAAAGCTACAGCACTGTTCTGAACTGGAGATAAAGAAGAAGGAAAAGGAAAGGCTACTGGCTCAAGCCTCAAAGCAGGAGAAAATCTATAGAGACCTAGCTCAAGCCTTCGGCAAGAAGGGAATACAAGCTTTGCTCATTGAAATGGCGCTTCCAGAAATTGAAGTTGAAGCCAACAGGCTGCTGGGACGCATGACTGATAATAGAATGCATGTCAAAATTGAAACACAGCGGCAAACAAAAAAGGGAGATGTTATTGAAACCCTGGATATCAATATCTCTGATGAGCTGGGGATGCGAAATTACGAAATGTTTAGCGGTGGTGAAGCCTTCCGCATTAACTTTGCCATTCGTATTGCCCTATCCAAGCTACTAGCCAAGCGAGCTGGGGCACCACTTCCCACATTGGTCATTGATGAAGGCTTTGGCACTCAAGATAGTGCTGGCATAGAAAAACTTAAGGAGGCGATAAACTCTATTCAGGACGACTTTGACAAGATACTTGTCATCACTCATATTGATGAGCTTGGAGATGCCTTTCCCACCCGCATTGATGTTATCAAAACTGCCGAAGGCTCAACCCTTGAAGTGAGTTAGCTAGCTTACAGTCCGAGGTCAGCAGCAACTGCCTGCATTGCTTCCAGACCCAGCTCAATAAATTCGTCACGCTCAAGCCCAATTTCACTACACTGGGAGATTTGCTGTCTGTTTGCCCCGGCGGCAAATCTCTCTTCTTTAAACCTTTTCTTCACCGACTTGGCTTCAAGACTAGCCAATTTTTTATCCGGACGAATCAGGGCAGCAGCAGTAATCAAGCCGGTTAGGGGGTCAGCACAAAATAGGGCTTTATCAAGCTTGGTCTCCCGTGGAATGCCATGCGCCTCATTATGGCATAGGATAGCGTGAGCCATGACCTCACTGGCTCCTAGTTCTCGAACTAGGTCAGCCCCCAGCTTGCTATGAGTACTCATATCCCCCCCAGTGAGCTCCGCATCTATATCATGAAGGAGCCCGGTAAGTCCCCACTCCTCCTCATCCTCGCCAAGGCGCTTGGCTAAAGCACGCATAATAGCCTCAGTGGCAAGCATATGCTTCACCAGATTTTCATTCCCCACATTAACCTTGATGGAGCTAAGTGCTTCTTTCCGAGTCATTTTCCCCTCCTTTACGAGTGATTGGTTTTAAGAATAAGGCTAATATAATAGCTATAATGCTGAGCCCAACGCAAATCAAGAAAGCGGGCTGATAGCTACTGGTTATATCAAATATCCTCCCTGCCAGAGTCGGACCAATAGCCTCTCCAATTGTTAAGCCAAAGGTAACAGCACCTAGAATCACACCGAGTGAACTCAAGCCAAATAGCTCAGCCACCATTAATGATATTAAAGCTGCCCAGCCTCCATAGGCAAAGCCAAAAACAACAGCAAAGAGGTAAAACATCCACAGCTCTTTGGTAACTAAAAGCCAAAGTAAAGCAACTGACATCAGGATAAAACAAACGGTAATAACTAGCTTATTACCAATTCTATCACCAGCACTACCCATTATAATCCTACCAGCAATACTTACTCCACCGATAATAGCCAAAATATTGGCGGCACTGGCTGCTGAAATTTCCAGCTCAGTGGCATGGATAACAATATGAACCATTATAGCCTGTACAGAAACACCAAAACAGAGGAACATTGCATAAAGCATCCAGAATTGCCTGGTATGAATCGCTCTCTGAAGAGAAAACCCTCTGGCTTCTAAGTTTAAGCTTCCTTGCTCCGCTTCACCCTCACCATACGGCGACAACCCTATCTGACTCGGGTCACGCTTGAGAAATTGGGCTGCCAATATTATTAATACCAAAACTATAATACCAATAATAGTATAGGAGGCACGCCAGCCATAGCTAGAGATAAGCCAATTGGCTAGCGGGGGCATAACCATTGTGCCTGCACCTATCCCAGCTATAACAATGCCGGTCATCAGCCCTCTTCTCTTAACAAACCACCTTGATACTGCAGATACTGCTGAAACGTAAGCACCACTCAAGCCAATACCTACTATCACCCCATAGAACAGGTATAACTGCCAGATAGTACTAATCTGCGACATTAATAAATAGCCTGAACCTAAAAACAAGCCGCACCCTGTCACAACTATCCGGGGGCCAAGCCTGTCACTTAATCTCCCGGCAAAAATACCAAGAAAACCACTTAATACGAAAGCAAGTGAGTAGGCGCCTGAGGTGGCTGCCCTTGTCCAGCCAAACTCTATTAATACTGGCTTGAAAAAGACACCAAAGCAATAGAATGCCCCCCAAGTTACCACCATGATAAAGAAGGCAGCCAAAGCTATAATATAGCCATAGAAGAGTTTAGGAGCCCTATTTTTAGTCAAGTGTATTCCTTTCGCTCAATCAGAATTATAATGTGCGATTGGTTTTAAGAATAAGGCTAATATAATAGCTATAATACTGAGCCCAGCGCAAATCAAGAAAGCGGTCTGATAGCTAGCGGTTATATCAAATATCCCCCCTGCCAGAGCCGGACCAATAGCCTCTCCGATTGATATGCCAAAGTTAACAGCACCTAGAATCACACCGAGTGAACTCAAGCCAAATAACTCAGCCACTATTAATGACAATAAGGCTGTCCAACCTCCATAGGCAAAGCCAAAGATAACAGCAAATAGATAGAACATCCACAACTCTTTGGTGGCTAAAAGCCACAGTAAAGCAGCCGACATCAGGATAGAACAAGTGGTAACAGCTAGCTTATTACTAATTCTATCACTAGCACTACCCACTATAATCCTACCAGCAATACTTACCCCACCGATAACAGCCAAAATATTAGCGGCACTGGCCACTGAAATTTCCAGGTCAGTGGCATGGGGAACAATGTGAACTGCTATAGCCTGTACAGAAACACCAAAGCAGAGGAACATTACACAAAGCATCCAGAATTGCCTGGTATGAATCGCTCTCTGAAGAGAAAACCCTCCGGCTTCTAAGTTTAAGCTTCCTTGCTCCGCTTCACCCTCACCATACGGCGATAACCCTATCTGACTCGGGGCACGCTTGAGAAATTGGACTGCCAATATCACTAATACTAAAACTATAATACCAATAATAGTATAGGAGGCACGCCACCCATAGCTAGAGTTAAGCCAATTTGCTAGTGGGGGCATAACCATTGTACCCACACCTACACCAGCTAAAACAATGCCAGTCATTAGCCCTCTTCTTTTAACAAACCACCTTGGTATAGTAGATGCCAACGGAACATACATGCCACTCAAGCCAATACCTAGTATCACCCCATAGAACAGGTATAGCTGCCAGATAGCATTAATCTGCGACATTAATAAGTAGCCTGAAGCTAAAAACAAGCCACACCCTGTCATAACTATCCGGGGACCAAACCTATCATTTAGTCTGCCTACGCCGATAGCCAGAAATCCGTAAAGAAGGCAACATAATGAATAGGCACCTGAGGTGGCTGCCCTTGTCCAGCCAAACTCTATTAGTACTGGCTTGAAAAAGACGCCAAAGCAGTAGAATGTTCCATAGGCTATCACCATGATAAGGAAGGCATCCAAAGTTACAATATAGCCGTAGAAGAGTTTAGGTTTTTTGTCTGTGGTCAAGTATAAATTCCCTCCCTTAATCAAAAATGACCCCGTCTAATAAATCCTACCCATCCACAGAGAAATCAACGAAAGTCAACCGGTCAAAACGCAGGTGAAGAATTTGGCTAAAGATAACAGAGCTAAGTGCTTCTTCTCAGGTCATCTTGCCCTTTCTACATTAGTGACTGGTTTTAAAAGTAAGGTTAGTATAAAGCCTACAATACAGACTACAGTAAAAACCAAGAAAGCTAGCTGATAGCTACTGGTTACATCAAATATGTGCCCAGCCAGAACCGGGCCAATAGCACCCCCAATTGTGGTAGGGCAGAAAACAGCACCAAGGATTGCACCGTGTGAACTCAGCCCAAAAAACTCAGCTACTGATGGTGAGATCAAGGCAAAAAAGCCCCCATGGGCAAAGCCATATACACAGGCAAACAAGTATAACATCCACAACTCTTTGGCCACTAGCATCCAAAGTAAAGACACTAATAGTATAAGAAAGCAAACAATTATTGCCAACCTATTTCCAGCCTTATCGCCAGCACTACCCATTACAAACCTACCGATAATACTTACCCCCCCGATAACAGCCAAAATATTGGCGGCACTGACTGCTGAAATTCCCAAGTCAGTGGCATGGGGAACAATGTGCACGATAATAGCCTCGACGCAGAAAGTAACGAGTAAGAATATCACACAAAGCATCCAGAATTGCCTAGCGTGAATTGCTTCTTGGAGAGAAAACCCTCCATCTGCCGAATTTAAACAGCCAATATTTACCTTCTCTTCACCGTCTGGCAACTGCCCCATTTGAGCCGGGTCACGTCTTAGAAATTGGGCTACTAATATAATGAAGACCAGAGCTATAATACCTATAATAAAATAGGAGGTGCGCCAGCCATAGCTAGAGATGAGCCAATTTGCTATGGGGGGCATAATCACCATGCCTATACCGGCGCCAGCTTTGACAATGCCACTCATCATTCCCCTTCTCCGGACAAACCATCTAGCTATGGTAGATAATGATAGAACATCCATACCACTCATACCAATACCTACTATCACACCATAGAACAAATACAGCTGCCAAATAGTACTAATCTGCGACATTAATAAATAGCCTGAACCTAAAAACAAGCCGCAGACTACCATAATCATCCTGGGACCAAGCCTATCGTTTAGTCCGCCTACAATAATGCTAATAAAGCCCAATATAAGGAAAGACAATGAGAAGGCACCTGAAATCATAGCTCTCGTCCAGCCAAACTCAATCAACAACGGATTAAAGAAGACACCAAAGGTGCTGCATAGGCCCCACCCCACCACCTGAAGGAAAAAGCCAGCTAAAACTATAATATAGCCGTAGAAAAATTTGGGAGCCCCATTTTTAGCCAAGTCTATTCCCTTCTCTCAATCAGAATTATAATTAGTGATTGGTTTTAAAAGTAAGGTTAGTATCAAACCTATAATACCAGTAGCGGCACCAATTAAGAAAGCCAGCTGGTAGCTGCCAGTTATATCAAATATGAGCCCAGCCACGATAGGACTAGCAGCACCAAAAATCGTGCTAACAAATTCAATACTGCCAAAGATTACACTAAGTGAAGCTAAGCCAAATAGCCTGGCTATCAATGGTGATTCCAAAACTATCAAACCGGAAATACCAAAGCCAAAGGTAACAGCAAAAAGGTAAAGTGCCCACAACTCCTTGGCTGTCAAAAGCCAGAGGAGGCTGGCTGACATCAGAGCAAAGCCAATAAGAAGGGTGGGCTTATACCCAATCCTATCAGCAACACTGCCCATTAGAATCCGGCTAACAATGCCCACTCCACCCATAACAGCTAGAATATTGGAGGCATTGATTGCTGAAACTCCCAGGTCAATGGCATGGACAACAAGATGCACCCAGATAGCCATTGAGCTAAACCAGAGGCAGCTAAACACGGCACAAAGTATCCAAAAGTGCATGGTGCGTACTACTTCACCAAGAGACAAGCCTCCAGCCTGTAAATCTAAGCTCTCTGCCTCCACTTCATTCTTACCATCTGGCAACTGCCCTACTTGAGCCGGCTCACGCCTTACAAATTGGGCAGCTAATATGATGATTATCACGGCAGTGACACCTAGAATAGTCCAGGAGGGGCGCCAGCCATAGGTAATAATAAGCTGAGTAGCCAGTGGCGGGGTCATCATTGACCCTAAACCCATACCTGAAAGAACAATGCCGGTCATCAGTACTCTCCTCTTCACAAACCACCTTGACACCGTAGAAAGCACCGGAACCCAAAGACTACACATCCCGATACCAGTTATCACCCCATAGACCAGATATAGTTGCCAGATAGTAGTAACCCGCGACATTAAGAAAAAACCTAAACCCAAGAATAAGCCACAGACAGTTATCACTGGTCTTGGTCCGAATTTATCAGTTAGTCTTCCGGCACCGATGCCAAAAATGGCCATTAGGAACGCCCGTAGACTAACCACCCCTGAGAGCATTGCCCGTGTCCAGCCAAACTCAATCAACATCGGCTTAAAAAAAACGCCAAAGACAGTCCATAACCCCCCAGCTATTGCTGAGATGCAGAAGAAGGCTAAAACTACTACATAGCCATAGAAGAACCTGGGTTTTTTGTCTGTGGTCAAGTATAAATTCTCCTTTAGTCAGAAGCCCGGTAACTTGAGCTAATGATAGGTAGCCTCAGAAAAGGCAAAGAAAACTGACCAGGTATTTCTGTCAACGGCTGCTGGCAGAAATGGTCAACTGGTCAAATTCAATTAAAAAATAGGGAAACAATTGCTATCTAGTTAGGTAGGAATTGTTTCTCATGTTATGTTAACTAATATGCCTCCGGGCAAGATTCTGGCTAAGTACTGCCCGGTGGCTGAAGACTCCTCGCTGGCTATTTGCTCAGGGGTACCGGTGGCGACAATATAGCCACCACGGTCGCCAGCCCCGGGTCCGAGGTCAATAACATAATCGGCATTCTTAATCACATCCAGGTGATGCTCAATGACGATGACGGTATTACCAGCATCAACCAGACGCTGTAATACTCGTAGTAGTGCGGCCACATCATCAAAGGAGAGGCCGGTAGTTGGTTCGTCAAGGATATACAGGGTTCTGCCGGTAGACCGCCGCGACAGTTCAGTAGCCAGCTTGACCCGCTGTGCCTCGCCACCGGAAAGGGTGGGGGCTGGCTGACCGAGTCGGATATAGCCCAAGCCGACATCGTGCAGGGTCTCCAGCTTGCTCTTTACCCTAGGGAAGTGGTCAAAGAAAGACAGGGCTTGCTCCACGGTCATATCCAGTACCTCGGCTATGTTCCTGCCCTTAAATCTAATTTCCAGAGCTTCACGGTTATAGCGCTTGCCCTTGCACACCTCACAGGGAACGGTAACATCGGGCAGGAACTGCATCTCAATGTTTATAAAGCCCTCGCCACGACAGGCTTCACAGCGACCACCCCTGACATTAAACGAAAACCGACCGGGGGGGTAGCCCCTCATCCGAGCCTCGGGAATAGTGGCAAAAAGCTCACGAACCAGGGTAAAGGTGCCGGTGTAGGTAGCCGGGTTACTGCGAGGGGTGCGGCCAATAGGCGACTGGTCAATATTGACCACCTTGTCAATATGCTCGGTGCCGATGATAGCATCGCAGTTGCCAGACTTCTCTCTTGACTTATAGAAGAGCTGTGCCAGTTTCTTATACATAATTTCATCAATAAGGGTGCTCTTACCACTGCCGGAGACGCCGGTGATACAAACAAACTTAGCCAAGGGGATATGGACATCTATATTCTTCAGGTTATTCTGCCTAGCCCCCTTTATTACTATCTCCTTACCTGAGCCAAGGCGGCGACTTTGCGGTAAAGGAATTTGCTTCACCCGGCTGAGATACTGACCGGTTATTGACTCCTTACAATTCATAATGTCA
>DAOWJH010000089.1 GCA_030640495.1 Dehalococcoidia bacterium
ATTCAGAGGGGTATGACCCACGATGGCTTGGGTAAGTACCTTTCCCAGATAATACAGAAAGCGCCAGGCTCAACTGTTGACATAGTTAAAGCCCTTAAGGAAACTCAGACCGATATGGTGCTTAATTATTTGCCCGTTGGTAGCGAAGAAGCGACCAAGTGGTATATTGAGCAGGTGCTGGCGGCTGGCTGCGGCTTTATTAACTGTATTCCTGTTTTTATCGCCCGAGAGAGGTATTGGCAGGAGCGCTTTATTGACAAGGGGCTTCCAGTTATTGGGGATGATGTAAAATCTCAGGTTGGCGCCACTATTGTCCATCGCGTATTGACTAGGCTGTTTAGAGACCGGGGGGTTAGGCTGGAGCGAACTTATCAGTTGAACTTTGGTGGTAACACCGACTTCCTTAATATGCTGGAGCGTGAGCGCCTTGAGTCTAAGAAGATATCTAAGACTACCTCGGTTACCTCTCAACTGGATTACAAGCTTGACCCTGATGATATCCATGTTGGTCCCAGTGATTATGTCCCTTGGCTAACTGACCGTAAGTTTTGCCATATCAGGATGGAAGGGCGAACCTTCGGTGATGTTCCTCTGAACCTGGAGCTAAAGCTTGAGGTGTGGGATAGCCCCAACTCAGCAGGGGTAGTCATTGACGCTATAAGATGCTGTAAACTTGCCTTAGACCGAGGATTAAAGGGGGCGCTGGTAGCTCCTTCAGCTTACTTTATGAAATCACCACCTATTCAGTATACCGATGATGAGGCTCGTCAGATGGTGGAGGAGTTCATTAGTAGTGCTCAGCAAATCAAAGAGGAGAAGCCGTCTGAGTGAACCTGCAGGGAGGTTTTAAGTAGCTACTGGTGAAGATAGCATTAGTCTCTCCTTATGACTTTGCTTACCCCGGTGGTGTAACTAATCATATTTTTTGCCTTGAGCGTTACCTTACCAAGGTGGGTCACGAGGTTAGGGTTATTGCTCCTGTATCTCGTGCTGTCTCTGTTTTCGGTGACAAGTTTATCCCTATAGGTAAACCTCGACCTGTTCCAGTGAGTGGTTCTATTGCTCGCATTAGCCTATCACTCAGGCTAGCTTCCAGAATAAAAGCTGTACTTAGCCAGGAGAATTTTGATATTATCCACCTCCATGAGCCCTTTATGCCTATGCTATGTAGTGCCGTGCTTAGATTTTCAAATACAGCTAATGTGGGCACTTTTCATGCTTACCAGGGTAGCCCTAGCTATAATTTTGGTAAACCTATCAGCACTATTATTATAAAGAAACGGAGGCACAAGCTTCATGGCAAAATTGCCGTGTCAAAGCCAGCTATGGAGTTTGCCAACAAACATATTCCTGGATATTATAATATTATTCCTAACGGCATAGATTTAGAGCATTTCTCGCCCAATGTACTCCCAATTGATAGGTTCTGCGATGGGAAAATAAATATCCTATTCGTTAGTCGTCTGGAGAAGCGAAAGGGGTTGAACTATCTGCTTAAAGCCTATCAGCAAGTTAAGAGAGAGATTCCCAACTCACGACTTATTATAGTTGGTCCTGGTATTAGACTGCGTCGCAAGTATGAGAAGCAGGTAAGGCAAAACAGGTTAGAGGATGTTGTTTTTACAGGTCATGTAGCCTATGATGAATTACCCAGGTATTATAAGACGGCTGATATTTTTTGTGCGCCAGCCACAGGACGGGAAAGCTTTGGTATTATTCTACTTGAGGCTATGGCTATCGGTACTCCGATTGTTGCCTCAAATATAGAAGGCTATGCCAGCGTAGTAACTCATGGCGTTGAGGGGCTATTAGTACCACCCAGAGATGATAAAGGGTTAGCTCAAGCTCTGCTTTCTCTTATGAGAGATAAGCCACTCCGGCAACAGATGGGAGCCATGGGAAAGCGCAAGGCACAAGACTATAACTGGGAACACCTTGCTCAAAAGGTATTAAATTATTATTTCAGGATACTCAGTGAGCCCCCGTGGGGGAAACAATCTACGGAGTTCAATGCTACCTCAATTTGACTTGAAAGGGTTAGCCGGGATTATCTTATAGAAGCAATGGTAAATTTATCCGAAACCCGTAATGTTGTAGGCCATTATCTTACCGAGCCAGTAGCACGGCTCCTGGCGAGGACATCCATAACACCTTGTACTGTAACTTGGCTTGGTTTTTTGCTGGCTATTGGTGCTGCGGCGCTTATCGGTATAGGATACCTTTTTGCTGCTGGCTTTGTGGTGCTTATTGCTGGTTTTTTTGATATGCTAGATGGGGCGCTGGCTCGCCGCACTAATCAGATTACTTTTTCTGGTGCTGTCCTTGACTCTACGCTTGACCGTTTATCCGACGCAGTGGTGCTCCTTGGCATTTTAATATTCTACTTATTCTCTGCTAGTCAGCCTACGGTGGAGATACTGCTTGTTTGCCTGGCTTTAATCAGTGTACCGTTAGTAAGCTATGTCAGAGCCAGGGCAGAAGTATTGGGTCTGAAGTGTCAGGTGGGATTATTTACTCGAACCGAGAGGGTCATTGTTCTGGCGCTGGGCCTTTTGCTGAGCCACTTTAGTTATGCCTTAATTGTCGCCTTGGCTATTATTGCAGCATTCAGCTTTTTTACCGCCGGGCAGAGATTATTTTATGTATGGCAACAAACAAAAACTAGGTAGCTTTTAGCTCCTTTTATCTTTATGTTGATATTAGCTTATAGGGGGGAATAATGCCAGTCATTGCTGTTATTGGAGCTCAATGGGGGGATGAGGGGAAAGGTAAAGTGGTCGACCTGCTTGCTGAGAAAACAAAGATAGTAGTCCGTTTTTCTGGTGGTGATAATGCTGGGCATACTGTAGTTAATCCCTATGGTGAGTTTGGACTGCACCTTATCCCTTCAGGTATTTTTTCTTCCGGCGTTATCTGCATTATTGGTAATGGTATGGTGATCAATCCGGCTGTGCTAATTGATGAGATAGACCAGCTTAACCAGCGTGGCGTGGATACCAGCAGACTAGTTATCAGTGACCGGGCTCACTTGGTTATGCCGTATCACCTTCTTCTTGACGGTTTGGAGGAAAAGTCACGAGGTGGAAAGGCACTGGGAACAACTAAGAAGGGCATAGGTCCTGCTTTTGCTGACAAAGCTGCTAGGTTAGGTATTAGAACCAGCGACCTTTTAGATAAAGAGGTATTACTAGAGCGACTTCGCTCTATACTTGACTATAAGAACATTATCCTGACCAAAGTTTACCGGGTTAGCCCTCTATCCTTCAATGAAGTATATAATCAGTATTGTCAGTATGGGGAGCGCCTGGCTCCTTATATTCGGGAGACAACTATAATGCTTGAGGAAGCGTTGGCCAGGGGGGAGCTGGTTCTATTAGAAGGAGCCCAGGGGACCTTGCTAGACCCCGATTTTGGCACCTATCCCTATACTACCTCCTCTTCGCCGCTGGCGGGGGGAGGCTGTTTAGGTAGTGGCGTGAGCCCTACCAGGATTAATCACATTCTGGGCGTGTTTAAGGCTTACTGCACCAGGGTTGGTAGTGGCCCTATGCCTACTGAG
>DAOWJH010000047.1 GCA_030640495.1 Dehalococcoidia bacterium
AATAGAGATGATAGTCGTTTAACATTACTATTGGTGGTGTTTCATTTCTGGTTGCCTCATCAGTAATTGCCTGAGCGAAGGCTTGATTCACGGGGACATAGCCGTTTTCCCAGGCATCATAAACTACATGGTCTATATTGGGTGTCCGGGATGAACTCCACATGTAGTGTTGAAGGAACCACAGAAGGGGGTTGCAAATGACATTATAAAATTTATGGTATGTATTTCTGGGGTTAACCACAAAATGAAGATACAGGTTCTCACCAACCGAGGGTACTCTAAAACGCCCTCCTTGTGCTTTTCGGGCTACCTGTCTATCCCCTTCCCCCATAGCGCTAGCAATCCAGTCAAGCTCTACATACTTACTGAGGCTACTAAGGGCAGTGACTACACCACCACTACCACGGCGGGCTTGAAGTTGCCTATCCTCAGTAAGATGGTATTCAATAGGTCCACGGTTGCTAGCCAGAATCAGCCGCCTTGGTGATAGTCTCTGGTGACATAGCTCTTCCAGTCGGGCGCTACTGCTCTCTTGGCTTGTTGCCATTTTGCCTCCCTGCCCGTTCTGATTCTAAAGCTTGATGCTAAAACAAATGGTCTTTATTCACCCCATACCCAACATTCTTGCTATTTTCATGTAACTCTCCTCAAATTCAGGTTCACGGCTCATATGAGGGTTCCTGGGCAATTTGGAGCCATATTTCTCAACATGTCTAAGTCCCACCAGTAAATCTTCAAGTTTATGCGTAGGAACAGTAAAGATAATTTCGTCATCTCCGGCTAAGGCAGAATAGCGGTCGCCACGACAGGGTATGCTTACCTGGCATTGCCCACTCTTTATTACCGGCACAACGGCATAAACACAGGCGGCATGGCTGGACAAACTACACTTAAGGTCATGACCATCTTTGTATTCTCTGCCTAAGAGCAGTAAACTCAACTGAGCCGAGTTACAGTAGAGCATAGTCAAATCAGGCTCAAAATTAACTGTCGTCAATGGAGCTGATACTACACCTGTATATCTACCGACTTCCAAGCGAGGGAAATCGCTGGCATAATTGCTACCGGCGGCTAAATCCTTGACATCCTGTGGGAAGCGGTTATGCCCCTCCAGGAAATACTGCGGAGGTTGTGCCCAGCCATAACCCACAACCGGTTCAAAGCACCACATATCCTCCTTAAACATTGCAATCGTCTTGCCCTCCTTGCGCGACATAGCATAGCCCTGGCAAAGGGGGACATGGTAGCCAAAATCCCTCAGGGGTCTCTCCGCCCCTTCAGGAATATCAATTTCTTTTTCCAATAGTTTTACTGCCAGAGGAAAGGTTTGCAGTCGTATCCGTCTCTCAAGTTCCTCTCCGTAGTCATGCAAAACATCAAATTTCCCCATATTACTTACCTCCTAAGCCTAGTTCATCCAAATCAGGAAAATATCTGTGGGTTGAAAATTTTTAAGGCTTCTCACCATGTCTAATTAATATGTTCACAATGTGGTTAAGCGGTGAGTAAAACTGTAACACCCTGCCAACAGCCTGTCAAGCTCAGGGCTTCTAGTTACGATGAGTTTCCTACGTCTTACCTCGCTGGCAGAGTTCAGCAACCAGGATATTAAGGGCAAGCTCGCCATCACATTTCCCTGTCTTAATAGACAGGTCAGCTTCCAAGAGCTTGCAATATACTTGCTTAAGCCGCTCCCAGGGATACCTCTCAGCCTGCTCCAGTGTCTTACGCAAAGCAAACTCTGAGGTCAACCTCAACTTATTCTGAATCTCTATTTTAGGTTTTCTCTGGTTTCTTAGCTCTTTGGCTCGAACAATCATTTGAACCTGCCGTGATAGCATAGCCAAGAGATAGGCTGAGCTAGCTCCTCTTTGCAGTAACCATTGTAACGATTGCTCTGCTGCCCCAATTTTAAGCTCAAGGATAGCATCAACCATAGCAAAAACATTAGTCTGCTGGGTATAGCTTACCACCCGGTTGACATCCTCTTCCTCAATGCGGTGGCCTGAGGTAAATAGGGCTAGCTTGTTAATTTCGTTGGCCATAATCCATAGATTACCACCCACAAGTTTAGCCAGTAAGTCTACCGCCTGGAGGGATATGGTATTACCCTCGGCTACCACACGCTTTTGAATCCACTGACGCAGCCTAGCACCTCTGAGCAGAGGGAAAGACCTAACCTCCGCCTTGCCCGAAAGCTGGCTAAACAGGGGGTTACTGCTGGTTATATTACTGTCTATCAATACTAATATTGTGCTGTCAGGTATCTTACTAATACAGGCGGCTAGTGATTTATAGTCATTTTGTTGGGTGGCTACATCGGCGACTTTCCTCTGCCGGCTGGGTTTGCCTTTAGTCTCAAAGCGCTCTAGCAGCCCATTGATAATGACCAAGCGTCTTTCAGCCAGAAATGGCAGCGTCTCAGCCACAGTTCTCAACTGGTCTAAGGTCATCTGCTGACCATCAAGTATAGTGGTATTGACCGCTAAAAGTGCCTGGTCAATGATACCCCTTTTTATCTCCTCAAGTGACTCGGCAAGGGAAAAATCATCCTGACCTGATAGTATATACAGCAAGATTTGCCATCCTAATTTAAAGCTATCTCATTTTACCACATGAGGGCAAAGAGCTGCTTTTAAGGGCTGATAGACAGGCTCTATTGAAGAATGGTGATACAAAGAGTAGAATGAATACAAGTGGTAATACCTCACCCGGCTGACATAGCCGAAGCTATGAGGAGAGGTGAGATGGCAACACAAACTGATGAACTAAAGAAGCTAATTACTATTGCCAGTGACTTAAAGCTTGCTGCTGAGCTAAGGACTAAAGCTATTGAACTGGTTGGTAACATTGGCACCCATGACGCACTTCTAGCCTTATTGGAAATAGCAGCCAATGAAAAGCTAATTCCTAAGGAAAGAGACCTGGCGCTTAAGTATGCCAGAGAGGTAATAAAGGCAGGACACTAGTAATTTCAGGTAAAAGGCAAGGTTTTTGTCAGGTAAAAAGCCCCCCTTCCAAGGAATGGGAGGTAAAGTGGGTGAGCACGCCCGATGAGTGTTAATAGTGCCATCATAGGACCAGCTAGAAGCGGCAGGACAACTATCTTCAATGCTTTAACCAGGGGTAAAGCTGATACGAGAAGCTACACCGCAGAAGGCTTAGCCCCACATATTGGAATAGCCAAAGTTCCGGAGCCCCGCCTTAAATCCCTAGCCGATATGCTTCAGCCTAAGAGGGTGGTCTCGGCCGAGGTAAGATACCTTGATATAGGTGCCTCAGTTAAGGGTTTAGTTGATGACAAAGCTATAAGTGGTCAACTCCTGGCTCAACTTAGCACTGCAGATGCCCTTATTAATGTAATCCGAGCCTTTATTGATGAAAGTGTACCCCATCCTGAAGGCAGTCTGGACATAGACCGGGATATTACCACCATGGAGCTAGAACTTGCCTTCTCCGATTTAGCGCTACTAGAGAGAAGGCTGGATAGAATAGAGACATCATTAAAAGGGGCTAAGCAGCCTGAACGCCAGGGTCTCCTCCGAGAGCAAGGGATGCTAATGAAGATTAAGGCTGATTTAGAAAAAGATGTGCCCATCCGAGAAATGAAACTAACCACTGATGAAGCCACGGTTATGGCTGGCTACCAGTTTCTTAGCGCCAAGCCATTACTAACAGTGGTCAATATCGGCGAAGACCAGCTAGCTCAAACGGCATCATTAGAAGCCGAACTGAATTCACATTACTCAGGGTCAAAATATCGTATTATCACCCTCTGTGGCAAGTTAGAAATGGAGCTGGCTCAATTAGATAATAGTGCAGCTGAGGCATTTCGTGCTGAGTTTGGTATAAGGGAATCCGGGCTTGACCGCACTATCAAACTATCCTACGAATTACTAGGGCTAATTTCATTCTTCAGTATAGTCTCGGGAGAGATTAGAGCCTGGTCTATTAAAGCTGGCACCGATGCTCATAAAGCTGCCGGCAAAATCCACTCTGATATGGAAAAGGGATTTATTCGAGCAGAGGTAATCAGTTACGATGACCTGGTCAAGTGTGGTAGTCTATCTGAGGCTCGCAAGAAGGGTCTTCTCCGACTGGAGGGCAAAAGCTATATAGTTCGGGATGGTGATGTAATTACCTTCCTGTTCAACGTCTAAGCAATATCTGGTCGTCAGCGAATTTTTTACCGCTGGCCCGCTCAAAGGCGGTTATAAGGTCGTTGATAGTGAGCCCTACCCTTTGCTCCTGGTTTAAGTCAACCACAATTCTGCCCTCATGCATCATAATCAGCCTATTACCGTAGCGCAGAGCCAGCTCCATGTTATGTGTTACCATCAAGGTGGTCATCTTTTCCCGCTGCAGAATCATCTGGGTCAACTCAAGCACTATTTGGGCTGTCCTAGGGTCTAAATTAGCTATATGCTCATCAAGCAGTAGCAGTGCCGGCTTACTTATGGTAGCCATAACCAAAGCTACCGCCTGTCTTTGCCCACTGGAAAGCGTGCCCACCAGCGTATTTAGCCTGCCTTCCAATCCTAAGCCTAGAGGGGCTAAAGCCGAACGGAATAGCTCTCGGCGCTGTTTATTACTGGCTGCCCTTAGCCCCCTATGTTGCCCGCGCAGCACAGCCATAGCCAGGTTCTCCTCTATAGTCATCTTGGCTGCAGTGCCTATATTAGGGTCCTGATATACCCGGCCAACATATGCGGCATGTTTATATTCACTCAAGCCAGTAATATTATTGCCATCAATGATAATCTTGCCACCCCTTTCCGGAGGGAAGACGCCAGCAATAACACTAAGTAAAGTAGTTTTTCCAGCGCCGTTGCTGCCAATAATGGTAATGTAGTCCTCAGCGCCGACATCCAGGTTGATTTTAGCTAGCGCAGTAACTTCATCTATAGTCCCTTTAGAGAATATCTTAGTTATTTTTCTAAGCTGTAGTAGGCTCCTTTTGGGGCTCATTCTGGCGTCTCCTTTCACCACCTCGCTGCTGGTGGCATCCACTCGTGCCGCAACTTTTTCCGTATGTACGGAATCGCCAGGGCTATAATCACCAGCAGCGCCGTAATCAATTTCAAATTTCCAGGGGCTAAGCCAAGCCTGAGGGCAATAGTTATAAACAGGCGGTAGAGGAAAGTGCCAACAAGTGCCGTTAGCAACATTGAAGTGACGCCCCGGGGGTGAATTAACGCCTCACCAATTATTACCGAGGCCAAGCCCATTACAATCATGCCTATTCCCATATTGACATCGCAAAACTGCTGGTTTTGGGCTACCAGCGCACCAGACAGGGCAACGAGGCCGTTAGACATAGCACAACCAAGCAATATATTCTTATCGGTATCTACTCCCAGGCTGCGCACCATCTGCTCATTATCACCGGTTGCCCTCAATGTCAGACCAATCTCAGTGTGTAGAAACCAGTTCAACAGCATAAAAACGATGAAGGCTATCACCGCCAAAACGATAATAACCAATAGGGGGCTTCTCACCGTTCCAAACCAGAGGGCAACACTGTCAAAGAGGGTTATGCTACGCAGTAATGGGATATTTGGTCTTCCCATAATCAACAGGTTTACCGAATACAGCCCGACCATCATAAGGATACCAGCCAATAAAGCCGGTAGCCTCAGCTTGGTATTGAGCAGCCC
>DAOWJH010000014.1 GCA_030640495.1 Dehalococcoidia bacterium
CAGTATGCGCTCGATATGCCTGTCAATGGCTCCATAATGGATACTGCTGCTCCTAATCTTATCCCATGGGGCAACAGAAAGGGAGTCATCTAAAATCATTTCTTCTATCTGTTTCTGCTGAGGAGAGTTGAAGGCAGAGCCATCAGGGTTCAGAAGCTTTATACCGTTATACTCCGGGGGGTTATGCGAGGCAGTAATCATCACCCCGGCATCAAACTCCCTGGCAGCCAGGGCAAGCGTTGGTGTAGGCATAACTCCAGCATCACAGCCGCGGCAGCCAGCGGCGAGTAACCCAGAGATGAGGGCATGTTTCATAGCACCGCTGGAGGTTCTGGTATCGCTGCCCACTACCACGCTGCCATAGACTTTGCCCACAGCTAAACCAACCTTCAGGGCTAGCTGAATCAGGTTCTTATCAGCAATAGTTCGTATCCCAGATGTACCAAATAGCTGCATATTGGTCTGATTTTAACTGTCACCAACCTGGATGTCAATTTGCCAACAGGCAAATAGAGGTTATTAACCAGCATTGTCTAACAACCCAACTTCCTTGACATGTAGCAGCCCCAGCACTACCATAGATGAGAATATAAGGGGCTATAACTAGGATGGCAATAGCAGAGGTCAGCATTATCCCACTGGGAACAAAAACTGCTTCGGTTAGCCGATATGTGGCTCGGGCAATCAGAGCCCTGCAGCAAGAAGAGAATATAAAGTATGAGATAACCTCAATGGGGACGATTATAGAAGGGGATTTGGAAGAGGTGCTGAGGGTGGTGAAGAAGATGCACCAAAGCACCTTCGGTGAGGGGGTGGCCAGGGTGGTAACCACAATCAAGATTGATGACCGGCGAGACAAGCCCTTGAGCCCAAGTGGCAAGATAGAATCACTGCTGAAGGAGCTGGAGCACTAGCTGTTGTGACTAAGGTCTCCCCTGCCCATAAAGGCGACAACATGGTCATCTACTAAGGGGAGCTGGGAAGAGGGGACGAAGTAGAGGCTGGCACAGAAGCCACGCCCAATACTATCCACCAAACTTACCAGATGGCTTATGTTAAAGGATGCCTGGCAGGTTTTATTAGTACCGGTAATCCAGCCACCATGAGATAGACCTCATCGGCATGGTCTGCCAGCCTCTGGTTTGCCAGACCCAGCAAATCGCGATACAGCCTGCCCACTTTGTTAGCTGGCACCAAGCCGGTGCCCACCTCATTAGTAACCATAATGAAACTGGCATCAGTGTGATTGATACAGTCTATCAGTTCATCAATCTCAGCAATAAGCTTCTGCTCAATAAGCGAGGCATCAATCTGCTCACTGGTTTGGTCAATATATTGATTAAAAATATTATTAGCCAGCAGGGTAATGCAATCCACAATCACCACCTTAGACCTACCGATTTGGCGGTCAATCTGGCTACCCACATGGGCAGTAATCTCAAGGGTGGTCCAGGTGGCTGGCCTTGCTCTCTGATGCTCTTCAATGCGATGCTGCATCTCGTCATCACCAGCCACGGCTGTAGCCACAAAGAGCACCGGCTCACCTAATTTGAGGGCAAGCTCCTGGGCAAAGCGACTTTTACCACTGCGGGCACCGCCAATTATTAGAATATTTATTGACCTCACCCCCCTTTTGGTTTTTATCAGGTAACCCTATCCTCTCTAAAACTCCATTGACTATCACTTAGCTCTCAAGTCATAGTTTAGAATCTGTAAAAACCAGTGTCCGTCTCTTAATACCTTATCAGTTTCCAGGATTTCTATCCGCTGTTTGAACAGGGGACCATCGGTGACAAAGGTATGATACTCCCCGGTTTCACCGCAGAGGGTAATGTCCTTTGTCTCCTTCAGTTCAGATAACCGAGACAGGAAATCCGGGTTTATCTCCCGTCCCAGCCATTCTTCACCAAATAAGTCAGCCCGAGCCACAACCACGATTGCCTTAAAGCCTGAGTTTATAAAGTCATTTAGTATTTTCTGCTGGCTCTGTCCCCATAAGGGTAGATAGGGGGTAATATCTACCTCACGGCATACCCTCTCATCCCACTGCCTGTGCTGTTCAAGGTCAATATCGCCGAAGACACCGCCCCTGACCCCCTGCTGCTTCAGACCAAGGAGCGCATCCTTGAATTCAGCCTCATAATTAGCCATTGTAGTTCGCCGCTGGGTCAATGGAATCCCGATTGCCTGCGACTGCATTTGTAGTAACTCATTAGATAGCCCATGAGTCCATGACCGTTTGCCATCCTCAGTTATCATATTCAACAGGTAACGAACCTTCAGCCCACTAACCGTCGCCAGGTAGCAGGCAAAGCAACTATCTTTGCCACCGCTCCACGAGGTAAAGGCTTGATGCATATTAGTTACCAAGGCATTGACCTTTCTATGCCAGATGAGAAACATCGTTTAGTAAAGTCAGTATTGCTTCCGTGGGGTATGTTTCCATTATGCTAAGTGAAGCCAGATTAAGACGGAACTGCCGCATATAGTGAGGCTCTATACCCATTAGCTGACACATTAGTGTGCGCAGGGCACCACTGTGAGCCACAATGAGTATCGTCTCTTCCTGGGCATGCTTCTTCAGCCTGTCCAGAAACTGGCTAACCCGCTTATTAAACTGGCTGCGGCTCTCGCCACCGGGGTATTGCAAATTAGGGCTTCTTTCAACCCACCACTTAGCCACCTCGGGGTAAAGTCGGTTAACATCGTCAAATGTCAGCCCCTCAATGTTACCAAAGTTAACCTCTTTAAGCTCAGCACAGGTGGTAACAGCCAACTGGTGCTCGGAGGCAATAATCCTGGCGGTTACCAGGGCTCGCTCCAGGTTGCTGGAATAAACAGCATCAATCTTCTCATCTGCCAGGCGGTGGCATAATCTCTCAGCCTGCCTGACACCAGCGGCACTCAGCTTGACATCAGTATGCCCCCAATACCTCTCAGCGCTGTTTAGTTCAGTATCACCATGTCTTACCAGAAATAACCTGGACATAATTATCCTTTCTGAGTCAGGCTAACCATAGCCATTGATTATGAGCCAGCAGACAAATAAAAATGAGCACGCAGACCTCAGCCACCTCGTTGATAGCACCGTAGGTATCGCCGCCAAGGCCAGAAAACTTCCGCTTCAGATAGGCTGCCATTACCACCACTATAACCCAGATAGCCACCATTATAGCCAAGCCTGCCAGCCGAGATAAAGCCACTGCCATCGCCAGAGCTATGAGCGTGGCTATAACAAACCTCAACCGACTAGCTCCCAGCTTAAAAGTATAGCCTAAGCCTGATGGTCTAGCACAGGGGTAAGCGAAAATGGCATAGACTATCGCCCAGCGACTTAATACCGGCATAAGCACCAGGGTTGCCATCATTAAGTTCCCAGGCACACTATTTAGTGAGGCGTATTTAACCAGCAGCAGGCAAACGACACCGGCAATGCCGAAGGCGCCAGCCCGGCTATCGTGCATTACCTGCCACCGAGCCTCAGCGGGCTTATGGCCGGCTATGCCATCACAGGTATCAATAAAGCCGTCAAGGTGAAGCCCGCCGGTGAGCACCGCCAGGCAAACAATCAACAAGGCATTAACCACAGCTGGAGGTAAGAGCAGAGCCAAAAGCCAATTCAAACCGACTAGGATAAATCCGATAATGATACCAACCACAGGGAAGTAGGTTAATGAGCGACCTACTTGCTCCGGGGCAACCTCACGCCGCCAGGGCAAGGGGATAATAGTTAGAAATCTTAGAGCGGTTAAGAAAGTCAATTATCCAGATTGCTCCTTTCCGATACGCCAGCTTCAGTGAAGGTAGACATTTCAGCCAGAAGCCTGGCGGCGGTTTCAGCCAGAAATATTCCCAGGGCGGCACCGGTGCCCTCACCCAAGCGCATACCCAAATCCAATAATGGGCTAAGCCCCAGGTGGCTGAGTAGCCGACGATGACCTGCCTCAGCCGAAACATGAGCCGGGATAAGGAAATCCTTTAGTTTTGGTGACAGTGCGGTGGCAATGAGGGCGGCTGCCCCGGAGATGAAGCCATCAATAACCACTGGAATGCGGTGAGCGGCGGCAGCTAACATCACCCCGACCAGGCCTCCAATCTCAAAGCCACCTACCTTGGCCAGCACATCCAAGGGCTGTCTGGGGTCAGGGCGGTTCACCACCAGGGCTCGGTTTATTACTTCTACCTTATGTGCTAACTGCTCATCAGTTATACCGGTGCCTCTGCCAGTAACCTCAGCTACCGGTCTTCCAGTGATAGCAGCACAGATAGCACTGCTGGCAGTGGTATTACCGATACCCATATCACCGGTGCCGACTATGTCCAAGCCGTTAGCCACCTCAGATGCCACTACTTCAATCCCGGTCTCTATTGCCCTCACCGCCTGTTCTCTGGTCATAGCCGGACTAAGAACCATATTCTGAGTGCCAGGGGCAATCTTTCGGGAGAGAAGCTGGGGGCTAGCTTCCAGCTCAGTGGCTACCCCCATATCAACTACAATAATTCTGGCTCCTGTCTGGCGGGCGAGCACATTAATTCCAGCCCCGCCACTGAGGAAGTTATAAATCATCTGGGCGGTAACTGCCTGGGGCCAGTTACCCACCCCTTCAGCTACTACCCCATGGTCACCGGCCATAATAATAATAGCCTTGTGCCTGATTTGAGGTATGGGCTTAGCCTGAATGCCAGCCAGTTGTATGGATAATTCCTCCAGCCTACCCAAACTGCCCTGCGGTTTGGTCAGTGTATTTTGTCGGGCTTGGGCTTCAACCATTGCCTCTTTATCCAGGGGCTTTATCAGTTCAATAATATGGGACAGCCGCTCCGCCATTTCTACCTCCTGTATCAGTTATGGGTATCTAGTTTTCCCTTGCCTTTTAATGTCTGAATAGTGGTAATGAGCTTCTGACACTCGGACATGGTACGAGTAGCGATGCGGATATACTCAGGCAATCCAAAGGAGCTGCAATCCCGCACCAGGATACCATGTTTGAGCAAAGCAATGCGGAACTGCCTGGCATCGCCTACTCTTACCAGGAAAAAATTCACCTTTGATGGAACTGGGGTGAAGCCAATTCGGCAAAGCTCACCAGTCAGAAACTGCTTTGCCTGTTTAATCTCCCGCCGGCACCGCTCAAGATAGCCTTTATCGTCTAGGGCGATGACCCCTGCCTTCTGAGCCACCACATTAACATTCCACGGTGGGCAGACCCGACGCAGAGCACTGATAATTTCCTGATTGGCAATAGCATAACCGAGGCGCAGCCCGGCTAAGGCATAGTCCTTGGTCATAGAGCGCACAACAACCACATTGCCTCGGGAAATCAAATCAATAGAAGGCCAGCTTTCATCCATGAAAGCAATGTAAGCCTCATCCAAGATGAGTAGTCCATCCCTGAGGGTGTCCAGAATCATCTCAATCTCTTGCTGAGAGAGGTATTGGCCAACAGGGTTATTGGGGTTGCAGATAAAAATCCCTCTGGGGTGGTGCTGCCTGATAAGGTTAACAGTCTTTTCTATCCGTGGGGTAGAGCTCTCGTCTAGACTCACCCATTGCTTAAGCACCTCTGCCCCAGCAATCCGGCAGGCGACCTCATACTCGCCAAAGGTTGGTTCCAGAATCAACACAGAATCCCCCCGCCTGAAGTAAGCCAAGGCGATGAGACGAATAAGCTCCACAGCACCGCTTCCCGCCAGAATGTTATCCCGAGCTATCGCCAACCTTTCCGAGAGGCGTTGCCTAAATTCAGTCGCCTCAGAATCAGGGTAGCGATTGATGGCTACGGTATTGAGAATTTCCCTTACCCCTAGCGGGGGTGGGAAGGGGTTAGAGCAGACACTAAAATCAAGAACCTCATCAGGGGCAAGACCCATAGTCCTCAGCTCAGCGTGATTTAGTCCGCCGTGAGGGCAAATTTCTAGGTTCTCTACCTCAGGTCTAGGATGTAAAGACAAAATGAATCACTCCTACCAGGAAACATATTAATAACCAGGACAGCATAGATAATAGCATTAGGTTTAAGGCAGCATCAATGGTCTCTGGTATTAGTGGGGCGTCTGCTTCCCCCAGTCTGTAATGACCCACCTTCTCCAGTTGTACACCGAGCCCACCAGCCATCGCTGCCATAGTCCAGCCAGCGTTGGGGCTTTCCGTCTTAGCATGGTCATGGAGCATAACCCGCCACGAGGCAGGAGCACCTCTCCCTGACAGAAAGGTAGCTAAAACCAGAAGCAGTGCTGTCAGTCTCGCCGGTATAAAATTAAGCACATCATCCAACCGGCTAGCAAACTTTCCCAGGTATTCATATTCCCCGTGATAGCCTACCATAGCATCCAGGGTATTGACTACTCTATAGGCAATGGCTCCGGGGACACCAAGGAGTAAAAAATAAAACAGGGGGGCAACAAAGCTATCGCAGGTGTTCTCTGCCACTGATTCCACAGTAGCTGATACCACTAGTAGCTTAGGCAAACCATGGGTGTCGCGGCTGACTAATGAGCGCAGTTCAAGGCGGGCCTCATTCAATTTGTCCTCCACCAGAAGCCTCTTGAGCCTGAGTGCTACCTGCCGTAGTCCCCTCAAGGAGAAGGTAGATTTGTAGAGCACAGCACCAATAATCACATAGGCTACAAGACTAAAGCTCTTTAAGTATAGAAGCATAAAGTAGGCAGGGGTAACAAAAAGCCCTATAGTTACCAATGTTATCCCTGAGCCATAGATAAACTGAACCCAGGGGCGCTGACTAATACTACCCCTTTCCAAGAATGAAGTGACCTTCCCCACCCAGACTACGGGGTGTATGGGGTGGGGTGGTTCGCCCAGAACTAAATCAATAGCTAAGGCGATGGACAATATGAGTAGAATGTCCATAGGTGCTCAATCTCCGCTCGTTTCTATAATATCCTTAATATCCTTGCTCACCACAAATCTGCCTCCAGTATGGTGGCGTTACTCAAATAGTTCAGGGTGAATAATTTTTGCTATCTCCTCTAAACCCTGAACAATACGAGGACCTGAGCGATTGACCAGGTCGCCATCAATGATATGAACTCTACCCTGCTTGACGGCAGTTAATTCCCGCCAGGCGGGGTGTGCCCTCAATGTTTCCTCTGACATTACTGCTGTCCCGTGGCTAGCGTCAACGAGGATAACCTCAGGGTCAGCATGACATAGTGCCTCAATGCTGAATTGCACCCAGGCGCTTTGAGCGTTAGCGGCAATATTTTCCCCGCCAGCCATAGTAATAAGGGAGTCAGCAAAGGAGCCGGGGCCGGCTGTCCAAGGATTACTTAAATTAGTAGTAGCGAATGTATAGAAGACCCTAACCCGGGGAGCATCTTCCGCCGCGGTAGTAACCCGCAATATCCTATCCCGCATACTCTTAATCACTTCCCTCGCTCTCCCCTCAGCCCCGGTAATCCTACCCAGCAACTCAATGTCTTTCAGAATCCCGTCCATATCCTCAGGGTTAATAACCACACAGGTAACCCCCAAATTCTCAAGTTGGGGAATAAGGCCCTCACTGTAGCCGTCAGTAATAACTAAATCCGGGTCTTGGGCGATGATAGTTTCAATTGAGGGATTAAAATAGTTGCCCACGCTGGGTTTTAACCCGGCTTCGGGCGGGTAATTACAATAGTCGCTGACACCGACCACTCTCTCCCCCAGGTCAAGGGCAAAAAGGGTCTCAGTGATAGAGGGAACGTGAGATACAATCCTCTGTGGAATTTTATCTATACTTACCTCCCTACCCATATCGTCGGTGAAAGTTCCGGGGTGGAACTGTGGCTGACATCCAGTAGTCATAGTAACCAATAGGCTCAACAGAGCCACAAAAATACCTAATCGCTTCATTGAATATTAACCTCCAAGCTGACATTATTAGGTAAAAATAAAACCCCCCTCTGCTCAATACAGCAAGGGGGATTCCTCATCGGGCTACGAGCACCATCCCACCCATTTCTCCGCGGAGGTTCAAAAATGCCCGGAGGTTCGGCGTTCTGGCTTCTGATAGAATTTATCTACCAGTTACAGCAGGCGGGACTGCGTCGGATTTTCACCGACTTGCTCTCCGGTTATGCCTGAATGGTTTCAGGCACCCCCGGGCTACTTATTCAATTTTATATAGGATAAAGGAATTTGGTGAAAAAGGCAAGGGTGTCAACCTCAAATAAACGACACTACCAAGGATAGCCTACTCTTCCTTTATGAGTCTTCTGACCCACAGTCGGGGTGAAGTGGAAATAATCTGTCTTAGGGCTTCCAGCTTGTTTTTAATATCTTTGGCTACCTTGTCATCGGTAACAAGCTGCTCAAGCTGGGACTGGTCAAAACTCAGCACCCGGTGCCACAGCCCCTCGGGC
>DAOWJH010000012.1 GCA_030640495.1 Dehalococcoidia bacterium
CTTGCTACAAGAGTATCGAGTCGGTAGCTGGTTCGTGATTGAGCGTGAAGAGGATGCACAAAAGTACCGAGACCGTTGGCAATTTATTGATGATGCGCTAGCGTAGGTTCTGAATTTGAGAAAGGCAAATGATAGCTAAATATAACCCACAAGAAATTGAGAAGAAGTGGCAGCAGAAGTGGGCTGAGGATAGGCTGTATGAGGTCAGTGAGGCTAGCACCAAGCCCAAATGGTATGCCCTGACTATGTTTCCCTATACCTCGGGTGACCTCCATATCGGGCACTGGTATGCTATGGCTCCATCTGATGTTCATGCCCGCTTTAAGCGGATGCAGGGCTATAATGTGCTTCACCCGATGGGCTTTGATGCCTTTGGACTCCCGGCTGAGAATGCAGCTATCAGCCATGGTATTCACCCTTTCACCTGGACGATGCAAAATACTGACAACATGCGCCGTCAACTCAAGAGCATAGGGGCTATCTACGACTGGAGCCGCGAGGTAGTTACCTGCCTGCCTGAATATTATAAGTGGACCCAGTGGTTCTTTTTGAAGCTCTATCAGGCTGGCTTGGCTTATCGGGGCAAGGCTCCGGTTAACTGGTGTCCCCGCTGCCAGACGGTTCTGGCTAATGAACAGGTGGTTGAGGGCTTCTGTGAGCGTTGTGGCGCCGCTGTCAGCCGGCGAGATTTGGAGCAGTGGTTCTTCCGTATCACCAAATATGCTGACGAGCTTATGGAGCATAGTGGCATTGACTGGCCAGAGCGGATAAAGGTAATGCAGGCTAACTGGGTGGGTAAGAGCATCGGCACTGAGATTTCCTTTGCCCTTGACTACCCCGGAGTAGATGAAAACGAGATTCGGGTATTTACTACTCGCCCTGATACTATCTTTGGCGTTACCTTTATGGTTCTGGCGCCAGAACACCCGCTGGTGGCTAAACTGACCTCGCCTGATAGAAAGGCTGAGGTTGAGGACTATATTGCTCAGTCACGGCGGCGGAGCGGAATAGAACGGCTCTCCACAGAGAGGGAAAAGGATGGCGTATTTATCGGGGCTTATGTAGTAAACAGGCTTAACGGAGAGCGAGTGCCTATCTGGATTGCTGACTATGTATTGATGACCTATGGCACTGGGGCGGTAATGGGGGTGCCGGCTCATGATGAGCGTGACTTTGCTTTTGCCAAGAAGTATAACCTGCTAATAAGGGTGGTGATAGCTCCACCCGGGTGGCAGGGGCAAGAGCTGGATGAGGCATATACTGAACCGGGCACTATGGTAAATTCAGCCCAGTTTGACGGTTTATCTAGCCAGAAGGGCATAGAGGCTGTCTCTGAATTTCTGGAAAGAAAGGGCTACGGGAAGTGGGCTACAACCTATCGGCTTCGCGATTGGCTTATTTCCCGCCAGCGCTACTGGGGGGCACCAATACCTATGATTTATTGTCCTAATTGTGGTATTGTCCCGGTTCCGGAGCCGGACTTACCGGTGTTGTTACCCGAGGATGCTGAGTTCAAACCCACCGGTGAATCCCCCCTGAAGTATTGTGAGCAGTTTGTCAATACTACCTGCCCCCAGTGTTCAGCACCGGCTAAGCGGGAGACTGACACTATGGATACCTTTATGTGCTCCTCGTGGTATTTTTTGCGCTATGCCAGCCCTGATTGTGATACGGCTGCCTTTGATGCCGATAAGGTGAGGTATTGGCTGCCGGTGGACCTTTATACTGGTGGTGCTGAGCACGCCGTTATGCACCTATTTTATGCCCGTTTCTTTATTAAGGCACTTCGGGATATGGGGCTGGTTGACTTTGGTGAGCCATTCAGCCGCCTGTTTAACCAGGGGATTATTATTGCCCAACGCCAGAAGATGAGTAAATCGCGGGGCAATGTGATTACTCCCGATGAATATGTTTCTGAGTTAGGGGCGGACGCAGTGCGTGCCTACCTTATGTTTGTCGCCCCCTGGGAGCAGGGCGGTGAGTGGAATGACAGCGGCATCAGCGGGATAAGCCGCTGGCTTAATCGGTTATGGAACCTGGTATTGGGAGGCTACAGTGAAGCGGGTGAGGCTAACCCTGCTGTAAGGCAGAAGGCAGAACGGGAGCTACTACGCATCACCCACCAGACCATAAGGAAGGTCGCTGAAGACCTTGAGAGGATTCGATTTAATACCATGATATCGGCACTCATGGAATTCACCAATCACCTGACCAGGGTAAAGGAGCTGGGTTACGTTACCGGGCTAGCCTGGAGGGAGGCGGTAGATACCCTGCTCCTGCTTTTGGCGCCAACGGCTCCCCATCTGACCGAGGAGTTGTGGCAGCAAACAGGGCATGATTATAGCATTCATAATCAGCGCTGGCCCCAGTGGGATGAGGAGCTGGCTAAGAATGAAGAGATTACCCTGGTGGTTCAGGTCAACGGCAAGTTGCGCGACCGGATTATGGTGCCGGCCTCTATTACCGAGGCTGAAGCCAAACAGCTAGCCCTGGAAAGGCAGCGGGTAAAGGCTTACTTGGCGGGTAGGCAGATTATTAATACAATATATGTCCCGGGGAGACTGGTAAACCTGGTGGTGCGGTAGGCTATCTCGGTTAGTTGATATTAATGAGGTTCACCGCCAGCACCCTGAACAGCAATACGGTGTGGCAGTAATGGCATTTTTATTTGACCTTATCAGGCTCCTGTGTGAAGTGCTTACCTTGGCTATTATTTTCAGAGCTATCCTGTCTTGGTTTTCGCCAGGACCAACCAACAGGCTGACTATCATTCTCTATCGGGTCACTGAGCCACTTCTGGCACCGTTGCGCCGCATTATCCCCAGGCTCGGTGGGCTGGATTTTAGCCCACTGATAGTTATTATGTTACTTCAACTGATTTGCTACTTATTACCCTGAATTTTTAAATACATTGGCTGGCTCACTCTCTAGTTAGTGCTCACTTTGTGGTATAATGTCCATTAAGCAGTGAATAAAGGAGGTTTGATTAGGTGAAAGTTTGGCGAATTATGCTTGCTTTACTGCTATGCCTGGCATTGGTCGGCTCTATAGCTTGTAATATGTTTGGCGATAGTGAGGAGGAGGTTACCCGGCAGTTTGTTGAGGTGGTGCGGGGTGATTTGACCGTCAGTGTCAGTGGCAGTGGTAGCCTAGATGTTTCTAATGAGGCAGATTTAGCCTTTGGCGTGGGGGGTAAAATAAATAAAATATCTGTTGAGGAGGGCGATGAGGTCAGCGCCGGTGATGTTCTAGCCAGGCTTGATACTGGTGCTCTGGAACTGGCTTTAACCCAGGTACAGTTAGCTGAAATCCAGGCAGAGGCAGCTGTGGCTCAGGCAGAAGCAGCGCTGGATGAGGCAGAGTATGACCTATACATATTGAAAAAGCGGCATGTCTCTTATGAGCGACAAAGGATAGCCAAATTACAGATTCAGGCGGCTGAATTGCAACTTAAGGCAGCCAACTCACAGATTGAGTCAGCCGAGCAGAGTATTACTGAAGCCCGGAAGCAATTGGACTGGGCGATTATCACCGCTCCATTTGATGGGATTGCAGCCAGGGTTGACGCTGATGAAGGTGACACGATTCTTGCCACTCAAACAATCGTTTATCTGATTGACACCACCACCATGGAGCTAAATGCAGAGGTAGATGAGATAGATATACCTGATGTCAAACTGAACCAGAGGGCTATTATTGAGGTGGATGCATTACCTGCTCTTCCTGTTGAGGGTGAGGTCATCTATATTTCCCCACTGGCGAAGGAGGAGGCTGGGGTGGTGCTATATGAGGTTAAAATTGCCTTTGCCATTCCGGAGGGTTCAGGGCTTAAGTTTGGTATGAGCGCTACGGCTGACATCATAATTAGTGAGCGGAGCAACGTTTTGCTGGTGCCCGACCGGGCTATTGAGCAAGATAATCAAGGCAATCCAATAGTTAAGGTTATGGTTGATGAGCAGATTCAGGAAAGGTCTGTAGTTGTCGGTATAAGTGATGGCTATCAGACTGAGATTGTGAGAGGGCTTCGAGAAGGAGATGTAGTAGTGATAGAAAAACGAGTCAAAAAAGAACCGGGGGGCCTTTTTTAATAATGGGTGAAGGGTATGATTGAACTAGAAGATATTACCAAGATTTACCGCATGGGAAAGGTAGAAGTTCCTGC
>DAOWJH010000033.1 GCA_030640495.1 Dehalococcoidia bacterium
AAACGAAATACTTAACTTGGGGATTCCGTATAGAAAATGCTCTTATAGCACGGTTTGTGATAATACTCGAATAAACGGTACTCGCATACACCGTATTTTGGAGAAACTAAGAAAGACCACTAATAAACATCGTGAGGGAAAGAATTTATTGTTACACCGGGGAGAGCAAATTAAGCTTCCTCTTGAAGTGAGGACCCTTGATACTATAGATGTGACCAACATGGCTATTAAGCTGGGCGTGGAGGTTAGCGACGAACTAAGAAAGTCGGTAGTAGAATTCCTCGCAATATACACTAGAACCGAATTAATAACAATAATGGAAAAGGAATGTAGGGAAATTGAGTCGCAGGTTGAAGAGCTATTCGATAAATTGTTGCCGGATTACCGCAGGATGCGTTCGTTTTATCCTTAGTTTGCTTAACGCTCAAACCAGATACAATAATTAGAATGCCCCCAAGCGAATTCGAATCGCTGTTACCGGCTTGAAAGGCCGATGTCCTAGGCCTCTAGACGATGGGGGCATGCTATCAAAGTATAGCAGAACACAGCACCAACCAGCAACGCTTCCTTAGCCACCTTACTCCTACTCCTGCAATGTGCTACAATGCCTCAGGAGGTAAGATGGATAAGCAAGGTTGGCTAAAGAAGAATATTATTCCACTGTTAGCCCTGCTTCTGGTTATTGGTATTACTTTTGGTATTTTCTTCTTTTACCAAAATTTCCCCAGTAAGTTTGCTGAACTTGAAAGCTATGGTTATCTGGGTGCCTTCCTTATCAGCCTGGCCTTAAATGCCACTGTCATTTTACCTGCGGGTAATTTTTTAATAATTTTCGCACTGGGCGGTCTACCCTTGCCGATTGTGGTCGGGCTAGCTGGTGGGGCTGGGGCGGCTATAGGTGAGCTAACCGGTTACATGGCTGGTCGTAGTGGACGTGCTGTGGCGACAAAACAAGGGAAGACTTACACCAAGCTAGAGCACTGGGTGAGGAGATGGGGGGGTATGGCTATCTTTATCTTCTCCTTGGTGCCATTCGTCTTTGACCTAGTTGGGATAGCTGGTGGCGCCCTTCGTTTCCCCTTTTGGAAGTTTTTCCTTGCCTGCTGGTTAGGTAGAACCTTACTTTATATTGGCGTAGCATTGGCTGGTGCTTGGGGGTGGGAAGCTGTGGTACGAGGAGTGCAGCCAATAACAATTGGAGTATCAACCGCAGTAGCTACAGGGGCTCTTTTAGCAATAGCGCTTGCTATTGAAGACTGGGCATGGAAGCGAGGCTGGTAGGAATCATTTACCTTGGTTGACGCGGCACCTTGATTTTTAGTAGCAACAATGAACCGACAACAAAATAGACAAAGCAAGCCAAAAGCATAATCTGGTAACCCAGTTTGGTGTCATAGGTATTGAAGAAATCAATTACTGGTCCGATGAGGCGTGCTAAAGCCCCACCACCAGCAGTAGCTAGATTGGTCAGACCAAGGTATCGTGCCTCCTCACCCTTAGCTACTAAATCGGTAGCTAGAGCCCAGTTAGTACTCATAAAAGCTCCAAATGCGATTCCTACAAGACCGCCACAGAGCATTATAAGTGTATAGCTGTGTTGGAAGAGGAATATCAATGAAATACCTAGGGCACTAAGGAGCCCAGAGGTGACCGCAATTGGTTGGCGGCCTACCCTGTCCGATAGGCGCCCGGCAGGATACACTGCAGCTAGCATGCCAGCAACTGCCACTATGGAGAACTTTGCTGTTGCTGCAGCCGGGCTGGCTACCCCAACCACATCCCTAAGAAAATATAGAGCAAAGGTCTGCAAGGTAGTGAACGCCATAAGGATAAAGAGGCGGGATACCAGAAACCAGACAAAATTACGGTTTGCCTTAATGTCAATCTGGAAGCTTTTATACAGGGTTGATAATAACGGTAATTGAGAGCCACCGACTCCAGGTCGCTCCCTGACCGTTATGACAGTGGCAATCATAACACCAAGCATAGCAATAGCCAGTGCACTCAAAGCCACCCACAGCCAGGAGACCCCCTCACCGGTGGAGTAACGATCCATGAAGAAGGCTACCGGGTATAATAAGGCAACCCCACCCAATATCTCAACCAGAGTCTTTACTCCTGAGGCTAGCCCCCTCCTCCCCTCAGGTACTAGGTCGGGAATGAAGGCCTGATATGGACCCTGCGCCGTATTGGCGCTAACCTGCACCAGGCAATAAATGATAAAAATGGCAACATAACTGCCACAGAAGCCTATCCCGGAGAGAAGCAGCACCACCAGGATAGTGCCGATAAGGATGTAAGGGCGTCGCCGCCCCCAGCTAAAGCCAGAGCGGTCACTAATTGCCCCAGCTATGGGCTGGACTATTATGGCTAGCAGTAAGCCAGTAAAGGTGATAAGCCCAAGGTAGGTATTCTTCTGTGACTCGGCAACAAAATCCAGTAGCCGTAACGGCAAAATAATAGTATGTAGGCTACTCCAAAGAGCAGCTAGAGCAAAGCCAAAGATGGCAATCTTGATGTAATCTATGCCATGAAACCCTTGACGGCTGACATGTATATTAGTCTTACTTGCCACTTTTCTTATCCCAGTATTGCAAAGAATAGCAGAGGCAAAGCCGATAGGCAACCTCTTATTAGGCTAGCTTGATTTTACCCCAGGCATCAGATATACTGCCCTGAGAATGAGAATAACTCCCCACTTTGTAGATTGGGCAATAACACCAAAATGCGATCTGAGTTGTAGGCATTGCCGCGGTTTCCCTGAGGGGGAACTCTCAACTGAGAGAGCCAAAAAGCTCATAGCCGAGATAGCCGAACTGAGCCCCAGTTGGGTGATTGTTGAAGGCGGTGAGCCACTCCTTAGGCAGGACTTGTTTGAGTTATTGGGCTTGATGCGGCAAAGACAGCTTGATGTTCATCTGGTTACCAACGGTATGTTGCTAACCCCCCAGACAATTACCACCCTTAAGCAACTAGGGATACGAGTAATGATTAGCATTGACGGGGCTACACCAATAACCTATGAGGCAATTAGGGGAGGGGCTAGCTTTGACAGGGTGGTTCAATCGGCTCGCAATTGTGCCAAAGAAGGACTTCTGGAGGCAATAAATACCACCATTTTGAAAACTAACTATGCTGAAATACCAGGCATTTTTGAGCTGGCTGCCTCAATTGGAGCACCAAAGGTAACATTTATTGGGCTCAAGCCATGTAAAGAATATGGTGGGGAGCTTCTTACTCCTCAGCAGTATGGGGAAGCCATCAAGCTTGTTTGCCAGGCAGCCCAGGAAACAGGGGTTGAGTTCTTTTTCGATGAGCCATTTTTCTGGGCTACAGTGAGGGAACGGGGGCTTCTGGCTCAGATGCCGGAGGAGAGTGCCGGGATTTTATTTACCTCAACCACAGCCTGCATCTTCGGTGAATATCTTTTTATTGAGACTAATGGTGATGTCAAGCCTTGTAGCTTTTCTCCAATAAGCCTGGGTAATGTCAATGAGAAACCTCTTGGTGAAATCTGGCGTGAGGTGCTTTCCTCGCCCTTTCTTCAGCAGATTAAAGACCCAAAAACCAGAACCGGATATTGCCAGAGTTGCCCGCATTTAGAAGATTGTAAGGGGTGTCGCTCCCGAACCTTTGTGCTTACTGGAGATTGGTTTGCCTCCGACCCTTGCTGCCCGTTAAGCCTTAAATTAGCCGCCGAGGAGGGTTAAATGAGAGTTATAGGTATTGACCCCGGGACGGGAAGTTTTGATTTTTTCGGTATGGATGGAGAGAAGGTTATTCTGGATACCTCTGTGCCGGTGCCTGAGGTTGCCCGGAACCCCAAGGTGCTGGTGGATACGGTTAGGGGTGTCTTTCCGCTGGATATGATAGTCGGTCCCTCTGGTTATGGTCTACCTTTAACCCCTATCAAGGATATAACTGAGAGGGAACTAACCCTGATGGTACCTGATGACAAGAGTATTCCATTGTATGATGGCATCAGGATGGTTATCAGGCTGATGAAGGCTGAAGGCTTCCCGGTTTATTTCACCCCGGGGGTCATTCACCTAGCAACGGTACCTGCCTATCGGAAGGCTAACAAGATGGATATGGGCACCGCTGATAAAGTATGCTGTGTTGCCCTGGCGGTTAGGGACCAGGCAGAGCTTTACGGTATAGACTATAATGAAACCTCTTTCATCCTGGCTGAGATAGGTTTTGCCTTCAATGCTGTAATTGGTATTGATGGGGGAAAGGTGGTTGATGGTTTTGGGGGGACATCGGGGGGACCTGGTTTCATTACCCTGGGAACTATGGACTCCGAGCTAGCGGTACGTTTGGGGGAGTTCCCTGGGATAGTACTCTTCAGCGGTGGTGCCAAAGATGCCAGTGGCAAAGTTGACTTAATCCCGGAGGAGCTGGCTAAAAATCACTCTAAATACCCCGAAGCTTGGAATATGCTCTTGGAAAGTATAGTCAAGGGGGTAGCGGCGATGATGGTTGCTGTAGAGAAGCCGAGGGAGATTTTACTTTCGGGTCGGCTCTCTGGAATCCCGGAGATTGCTGAGGCGCTGACAGCTAGGCTCTCCCGATTTGGCAAGGTGCGAAAGGTGAGGAGGCAGGCTAATGTAGCCAAGGAGGCTGCTGAAGGGGCATATATCATTGGGGAAGGGTTATTAGGTAGCAAGTATAAGGGTATTATTGATTGCCTGAAACTCACGAGAGCCAAGGGCACAATGCACGACTATATTCTACTTAAGGGGATTGAGCTGGAGAAGCCGTAAGAACTTCAGGGGTAAATAGCCAGTGCCTGAAGTCCAGTAGTCTCGGGTAAGCCCAGCATAAGGTTCATATTCTGGACAGCTTGCCCCCCCGCCCCCTTGACCAAGTTATCAATGCAGCTAATGATGATGAGCCTCCCTGTCCTAATGTCAATGGTGGGGTAAATGAGACAGAGGTTATTTCCCCAGGTGTGCTTGGTATGGGGTGGGAATTCTACTACTTTGACAAAAGGCTCATCCTTGTAGAAGTCCACATAGAGCTGTCTTAATTCTTCCTTTCCCTTTGTGCTGGCAGCAATCTTGCCTGGGGCTAAGGAGGCGTAGCCGGTAGTTAATATCCCCCTGGTCATCGGTATTATATGGGGGACAAAGGTTACCGAAGGCGACGGTTGGGGGTGAAGGAGCTTCAGCTCCTGGACAATCTCAGGCAGATGCCGGTGTCCATCTAGGGCGTAGGCGGCAGCATCCTCATTGGCTTCCGAAAAGTGGGTTTGTCGGCTGAGGGTTCTGCCGGCTCCGGATACACCGGACTTGCTATCAATAATTATTTCAGGCTCAATTAGCCCTGTCTTGACTACCGGGGCTAAAGCCAAAATAGCTCCGGTGGGATAGCAGCCGGGGTTAGCCACCAGTTGGGCGGAGGCAACCTGAGACCGGTATAGCTCGGTTAGACCATACACTGCTTGGTTAAGTAGTTGTGGGGCGGGATGGGTAAAACCATACCAGGACAGGTATTCTGCAGCGTCCTTCAGCCTGAAATCGGCACTAATATCTACTACCTTAATACCGCGGTTAAGCAGCGGTATGACCTCTTTAGCGCTCTCCTTATGTGGCATGGCTGAAAAGACCAAGTCAACATCGGCCAGCTCAGCTTCAATAGTTAGGTCTATGCTAGCTAGGTGAGGGAAAACATTGCCTAACTTCTGCCCGGCAGCACTTCGCCCGGTAACCGAGGCAAGCTCTACTTCCGGATGCTGATACAGTAGCCTTGCTAGTTCAACACCAGCATAACCAGTAACATTGATAATGCCTACCTTGGTCTTACTCATTAGGCTTACACCTCCCGCAAATTTCTTCCAGAGATGCCAGTTGCTCACTAGTGCCCAGAATAAGCAAGCGGTCTCCGCCACAGGGCATCAATAACAGACCAGCCCTCAATAACCACATAACCGATGACACCGGCTATGATGATGGTAACAAGAATACATGCTCCCCATGATAGCCTTCGCCATGGGCTCATTTAATCGCCTGATAACCCAGAAGCTGTATTTTTATTTATTGTAGCATATAATGATTTGCTATGGCACCTAAACAGGTTAAAGATTTGTCACAATAAGAAATAGGTGTTATTATTAGGGGCGGACATGAGTAAAGGTACTACAAGGGCAAAGCATTATAGAGTTAATGTGATAGCGGAGAGGTGTAAGGGGTGTGGCTTCTGTATTGAGTTCTGTCCGCAACATATTCTCCACGAATTTACCAAGATTAATAGCCGTGGGTATCATCAGGCCTACATAGAGGATAACGATAAGTGCACCGGATGTGATATCTGCAGTATGGTCTGTCCAGACTTTGCTATCTATGTTGTTTCCACTGAGGAAAAGCCTGAGGAAGAGGCGGGGTAGTGTATGCCTGAGGGAAAGTATTTAGCTGGGGAATTCTTTATGAGTGGGGATGAAGCCTGTGCTGAAGGGGCAATAAGCGCTGGTTGTCGCTTCTTCGCTGGATACCCGATTACGCCAGCTACTGAAATTGCTGAGCGGATGTCGCAGCGCCTGCCCGAGGTTGGTGGTATCCATATACAAATGGAGGATGAGCTGGCATCACTGGCGGCTGTTCTGGGGGCTTCTTGGGGTGGGGTCAAGGCAATGACCGCTACCTCTGGACCAGGGTTCAGCTTGATGATGGAGAATATTGGTTTAGGACTTATGACAGAGACCCCCTGCGTGGTGGTGAATATGCAGCGTGGTGACCCATCAACCGGGTTGCCCACACTAACCGGTCAGGGAGATATGATGCAGGCGCGGTGGGGCAGTCATGGTTCTTATAGGATAATTGCCCTAGCTCCTAATTCTCCACAGGAACTGTATGACTTAACTATAAGAGCCTTCAACCTCTCGGAAAAATATCGCTTACCAGTCTTAATTATGTCTGAATCAGCTACCGCACATATGTATGAGAAAGTAGTCATCCCCCCTGTCAGTGAGATTGAAATAACGCCTCGGCGTAAGCCCACTGCCTCCCCTGAGGAATATTTGCCCTATAAACCCGATTCTGACCTTGTTCCCCCTATGGCGAATGCCGGCGATGGCTATCGGTTCCATACCACCGGCCTAACCCACGATGAGAGAGGATACCCAGCGATGAGCGCTGAGGCACAGGACAAGCTTATAAGGCGGTTGGTAGAGAAGATTGAAAAGAACAGGGATAAAATTATTGAGTTAGACGAGGATGGCATTGATGATGCGGAGGTGGTGGTTTGTGCTTATGGTATCCCATCACGGGTTTCTTTTAGGGCAATTGAACGTGCCCGAGAAGAGGGCATTAAAGTAGGTATGCTAAGGTTGATTACAGTTTGGCCCTTTCCTGAGGATAGGATTAGGCAAATTGCTGGGCAGGTTAAGGCTTTTGTAATGCCTGAAATTAATTATGGGCAGGTTGTTTTGGAAGTAGAACGATGTACTGGTGGGATGGCAAAGACAATACCTGTGCCTCATATGGGTGGCGGCGTACATACCCCAGAATTAATACTAGATGCTATCAGACAGGCGGTTAGATGAGTAAAGTTACTGGAGATAATGAAAAGCACCCTTTGGATGCTTACCTGAGAACGGAGCGGTTACCTCACATTTGGTGCCCTGGTTGCGGTTGTGGCTTAGTTCTTAGCTGCTTCATTAGAAGCCTGCTTAAATCTGGGCTTAATTTAGACAAGGTTGCCGTAGTTTCGGGGATAGGCTGCACTGGCAGGGTAGCCGGGTATATAAGGCTAGATTCATTCCACACTACTCACGGTCGGGCAATACCCTTTGCCACTGGGTTGAAGTTAGCCAATCCAGAGTTAAAGGTTGTGGTCTTCAGCGGGGATGGCGACCTGGTTGCTATTGGGGGAAATCATTTTATTCATGCCGCTCGTAGAAATATTGATATAACGGTGTTGTGTGTTAATAACTTCATCTATGGAATGACCGGGGGGCAGCTTGGCCCTACTACACCGTTAACAGCCCGAAGTACCACCACCCGCATGGGTAGTATAGAGGAGCCATTTAACATACCCTATCTGGCAGCAGCTAGTGGTGCCACTTATGTTGCCCGCTGGACAACAGCCCAGGTTCGTAGACTAGAAAAAGCTATTACTGAGGCTTTATTGAAGAAAGGGTTCAGCCTGGTTGAGGTAATTAGTCCATGCCCTACCTATTACGGACGCATGAATAAGCAGGCTAGCGGGCTGGACACAATGAAATATTATCGCAGTAACAGTGTTATTAAGCCTGATATTGACCTGAAGTATGCCGACATTAAACTTAATGGACAGATAGTCGTGGGCAAGTTCGTTGATATTGAGCGTCCTTCCATTCCCAATTTATAGGGTGGTGTGATGGTAAATCGCCATGATATAAGGCTGTGTGGTTTCGGGGGGCAGGGTATAGTTCGGGCTGGCTATATCATTGGTCAGGCAGCATCTATCTTTGAGCATAAGAACGCAGTCTTTATGCAGGACTACGGACCTGCAGCTCGGGGAGGGGCTGTTCGGGCTGATGTCATTGTCTCCGATGCCCCGGTGTTTTATCCCTATATTGATACTCCTTCAATTTTAGTGGCAATGTCTCAACAAGCCTATGATAAATACTGCCTAGAGAACCTCCAGGGTGCTGTAGTAATTATTGACCAAGACCTAGTCAGACCTAGGGAAGCGGGGGGGGAGAGGCTTCTTGCTGTTCCATCAAGTCGGTTAGCCGAAGAACTTGGTAGGGTGATGGTGGCTAATGTTGTGATGCTGGGCTTTCTCACCGCTGCCACAGGTATTGTGTCCGCAGAAGCGATGAAAAAGTCTATCCTGACTTCTGTTCCCAAAGGCACTGAAGAGCTGAATATAAAGGCATTTGAGAAGGGCTATGCCTATGGCTGATGAACTGCCTAGCATGACCTTAAAAGCTATTGGTATCGTCAGAAATGAGATTAAGCAACCGGCAAAGCAGGATTGCGGGAAAGTCGTTTCTGATATTATTGTCAATAATGACCTAACCGAGGCTCTGGATGGGCTGGAGAAATTCTCCCACATTATAGTCCTCTACTGGATGCACCGAGCCATATCTGGTGAGGTGCCACTTAAGATTCATCCCGGGGGCAAACGGGAGTTTCCTCTAGTTGGGCTTTTTGCCACCAGGTCGCCAAATAGACCGAATCCAATAGGGAAAGCTACGGTTAGACTACTCAGGCGCCAGGGTAGCATATTAAGGGTTGAAGGGCTTGATGCCATTGATGGCACATCGGTAATTGATATAAAACCTTACATCCCGGGATATGATTCAGTAACCAGTGCCAAAGTGCCCCAATGGATAACCAATCAATAAGCCAGATACTGCGAGATATTTACCAACGACTTATGGCTCGCTATGGACCTCAACATTGGTGGCCAGCCCGGGAGCCGTTTGAGATAATAGTCGGTGCCATCCTCACCCAATCAGCCGCCTGGGGTAATGTAGAGAAGGCTATAACCAATCTAAAAGCAGCTGAGGCACTATCGCCAAAAGCGCTTTACCACCTCAACCTCTCGGAAGTTGCTGAGCTTATCCGTCCCTCTGGTTACTATAATGCCAAAGCGCTGAAGCTTAAGTCCCTGGCTCACTGGCTAGGAAAACACTATGATAACAATCTTGATAAGCTATTTGCTAGTGATACTAGCCACCTCCGCCAGCAACTTCTTTCTATCTATGGTATAGGGCAGGAGACAGCCGATTCCATAATTCTTTATGCTGCCAGCAAGCCAATTTTTGTTATTGATGCTTATACTCGCCGAATCATCAATCGTATCGGTCTGGCACCGGGCGGTAATAGCTATGCCGCCTATCAGTCCCTTTTTATGGATAATCTGCCAACTGATGCCAGGCTATTCAATGAATACCATGCCTTACTGGTCTGCTTGGCTAAGAGTGTCTGCCGCAGCTGTCCTCTTTGCCAGCAATGTTGCCTCAATGATATTTGCCACTTTCATGAGATTGTTAGATAACCTCCCCCTCCAAACTTGCCGTGAATAAACTTAATCCGATTTTAACTTGACGCTGATGGCTAAGTCAGTTAAGATGAGTCTGCATTTTTCTTTTCGGGGGGCGTGTGGGAGAACAGGACTTAGATTCCCTTGCCGAAAGGGTAGCCGACCTAATTATTAATGCCCAAAGGGTAGTGGTCTTCACTGGTGCCGGAATTAGCACTGAATCTGGAATTCCTGATTTTCGCAGCCCTGGTGGAATCTGGGAGAAGTTTGACCCCGATGACTTCATCTACCAGAAGTTCGTTAGCGACCCTGAAGCTAGGGGAAAGCAGTGGCAGATGCTTCGGGAAGGGGGTCTAGCCACTGAGGCTAAGCCGAACCCTGCCCACTATGCTATCGCTGAGCTGGACAGATTGGGTAAGCTGGACTGTGTTATTACCCAAAATGTGGACAATCTCCACCAAAAGGCTGGAGTTCCTGCTGACAGGGTATTTGAACTTCATGGCAATATGCAGTGGGCAGTATGTTTGAGCTGTGGCAGGCGTTACCCCTTTGAGCAAGTTAGACTCAGGCTGGACAAGGGTGAAGAAATCCCAGACTGTGAGGCTTGTCAGGGTATCTTGAAACCGAGTGTTGTTCTCTTTGGTGAGTCACTGCCAGAGAAGGTGCTAAAAGAGGCGACCTTCCGCTCATATAACTGTGACCTATTTATGGTGATTGGCTCAACCCTAATTGTTTACCCCGCTGCCTATATGCCTGTCTATGCTGTTGATTCAGGAGCCAAATTGGTTATCATCAACCTCAGCCCTACCCCTATGGACAAGCAGGCTACTGTCCTGATTAGGGCTAGGGCAGGGGAAGCAATGTCAAGGGTGCTCCACCGGGTAAGAGAAAAAGTCGGCGGTTGATTCTTATCAGTAGGTTAGATTAAAATATCTGTTTGATTTAAACTCATTGAGAATACTCCGGTCGGGCACATGTCGTAAAGATAGTAAAAGGAGGGTAAGGCTGTTAAATAGGCCGAGCATATACAAAAAATGGAGTCAGAGCTAGCAGGGAAAGTATTAGAAGGCAATATTTTAGCCGCCGCCAGGCTCATAGGAGAGATAGAAAATGAGATGCCAAATGCATTTGAGGAATTGAACAGCCTCTATCCCCATACTGGACGAGCCGGCATAGTTGGCATAACTGGTGCTCCAGGCGTAGGCAAGAGCACTTTGATTGATAGTCTGATAGGTATCTTTAGAAAGCAAGGTATGACAGTCGGCGTTATTGCTATCGACCCTACAAGCCCCTTTAGTGGTGGGGCAATATTAGGTGATAGAATAAGGATGCAACAACATAACCTGGATAAAGGTGTGTTTATCAGAAGCTTGGCTACCAGAGGTTGGGCAGGAGGATTATCCAAGGCTACAATAAGTACGATTCATGTTATGGATGCCATGGGCAAGGATATTATCTTGGTGGAGACGGTGGGTGCTGGGCAAGCAGAAATAGATATTGTCAGGGTTGCTGATACAGCTGTTGTTATCCTGACTCCAGAGGTTGGGGATGAAATTCAAGTGATGAAAGCCGGCATCTTAGAAGCAGCTGACATCTTTGTCATAAATAAAGCGGATAGAGGCGGCGCCGATAATTTAAAGAGGGTGCTAGAGGTTATGCTCGGGATGAAGGCCTATCTCCCTGGCGAGTGGAAGCCAGCTATAATCTTAACTGAGGCTATCTTTAATAATGGCATTGAAGAATTAGCTGATGAAATCCGCAGACATAAAGAATTTCTTACCTCCAGTGGAGAACTTGAGAGGCGCCGGAAAGAAAGAGCCAGACTAGAGTTGATGGTGGCTATTGAAGGCTTTCTTAAGAATTATATTTACCAGAGAATTGATAAGGGCGATTATTTAGAGAAGCTGATAGATAGCTTGGTAAAAAGAAAAACCAATCCCCATTCTGCTGCCTTAAAAATTATTAATCGGTTTAGTAAACAGCTTTAGCTAGCTACCCACCGGCGACAGGTAGCAAAGCAGGCGGGGATAAGTAGAAATTTCGAATAGGGGGTAAGAATGGATTTTTTATTTACCGAAGACCAAAAAATGCTTAGGGCGATGGTGCAGGATTTTGCCAAGAAGGAGCTGGAGCCGGTAGCGGCGCAGATAGACGAGATTGGGGAATATCCTGCTGAGCAGGTCAGGAAGATAGCTGATTTAGGGCTTATGGGGCTGACCATCCCTGAGGAATATGGGGGAAGTGGCAAAGGCAGGGTGGATTTTTGCATCGCTGTTGAAGAGCTGGCCCGAGCCTGTGCCGCTGCCGCCGCTTATTTCCGTATTAGCTTGTCTTTAGCTGTCCCGCCTATTGCTATGTATGGAACAGAGGAGCAAAAGCGGAGGTTCCTTGTTCCTCAAGCTAAGGGCGAAAAGCTGACTTGCTTTGCCCTAACTGAGGCTGGCGCCGGCAGCGACCCGGCATCTATAGAAACTACTGCGGTGCGGCAGGG
>DAOWJH010000046.1 GCA_030640495.1 Dehalococcoidia bacterium
CCCCTTTATCCCCTTCCCCTTAACAAGGGGAAGGGGAAGTTAGTTCTTAGAGGGGCTTCGCCCCTCGGTAATTCCCCCTGACTACTAAATCAAAGCAAGGGAGGTTGGTTTTTAGAGGGGCTTCGTCCCTCTAAAACTCCCCCTGGTTACTAAATCAAAGTAAGGGAGGTTGGTTCTTAGAGGGGCTTCGCCCCTCTGTAACTCCCCTTGACTACTAAATCTAAGCAAGGGGTGAGGCAGAACCCATTCAAGCTTCGGTGATGAACGAGCCTCTACCCTTAATTATCTGGCAAAAGAGAGGACAAGATTTATCAGGGTGCGCACCGGCACTCCGGTAGCCCCTTTGACCAAATAATTTTGCTCTTTTTCACTAAGGCTGGTGCCGGCAATATCCAGATGAACCCAGGGGGTATCGCCAACAAATTCAGCCAGAAACTGAGCGGCAGTAATAGCACCCCCGTATTTACCGCCAGTATTCTTAATGTCAGCCACCTCGCTCTTGTTCTGCTCCTTATAGCGGTCATACATTGGCATCTGCCAGATAAGCTCTCCAGCTTCAGCACCGGCGGCAATAACCTTATCCACCAGCTCCTGATTATTACTGAAGGCGCCACTACATATATCGCCCAGAGCCACCCGACAAGCCCCGGTTAGAGTAGCCACATCAATCATAAATCTGGCACCGAGCTTTTTAGCATAGGCCAAAGCATCAGCTAAAATAAGCCGCCCCTCGGCATCAGTGGAGATAATCTCAATAGTCTTGCCATCCAGCGCAGTAAGAATATCACCCGGTTTCAGGGCATTTTCACCGAGCAAATTTTCTGTGGCGGGAATGATAGCCATAACATTGAGCCTGGGCTTAAGTTGAGCAATGGCACTTATAGCTGCCATAACTGCCGCCCCGCCAGCCATATCGCCCTTCATTTCACCCATCCCCTCCGATGGTTTTATTGAAATACCTCCAGAGTCAAAGGTTACCCCTTTGCCAACTAAGGCGACATCAATCCCGGTGGAATCAGTCCCTTTATAGCGGAGGGTAATAAATTTAGGTGGTTGCCGACTCCCCTGAGCCACCCCCAACAGCGCCCCCATACCTTGCTCCCGCATCTGTTCCGGCTCAAGGACATTGAGTTCAAGCCCACAGGTCTCAGCCAGTTTGGCTGCCATCTCAGCCATATGAGTGGGGGTCATACAATTAGCCGGCTCATTGGCCATATCCCGAGCCAGATTAGCTGCCTCAGCCAGAATCCTGCCTTTGCGGTAACCGGCTACCAAAGAGGAGAGATTAGCCTCATCAGCAATTACTATGGCAAGCTGGTTGATTTCACCATACTCAGCTTCCTTAGTTATATGCCTACGGAATGAGTAGATACCGAGCAGGGCACCCTCAGTTACTGCCTGAGCAGCCAGCTCGGGAGTAATACCGGCTACGCCGGCACCCTGGGCCACGGTGGCGATACTAGCCACGCCCTTTTGCCTAAGGAATCGGCAGGTTTCAGCGACCACGCCACGAACCCTGTCCTGAGATAGCTCGTGCTGCTTACCCAAGCCGGCAACCACCACCCGAGCTGGTGGGAGTCTGCCCAGGCTATGGACAATGGTAACCTCGTTAAGTTTACCCTTAATCTCACCCTGGCTAATGAGCTGGGAGATAGCCCCAGCCAAAGCCTTATCCACAGCAGCTATATCGCCATCAAGGCGTTCCATCCCCTCAAAGTAATTGACTATAACAGCGCCAGTTTCAATCCTGGTAATATCACCAGCTATAACCTTAATGTCCATGTTAAACTCCTTTTTCACCTACCAGCCTAGATTGTTTACCATCCTCACCCCCTTTATCCCCCTCTCCTTCAAAGGAGAGGGGGAAGTAGAGGTTCTGAAGGGGCTTCGCCCCTTCAATCTACCCTGATAAATAATCTCTAAAATTTAACGCCTCACCTCCCTGACAATTTTGTCCAGAACCGGGGTAATATCGCGGGAGGTATCCACAGCATAGTAGTTATGATGGATTTTCTGAACTGAGGATTTCATTGTCTGATATATTGCCCAGTCGGCATCTGATTTACTCTCTGAATTTTCCTGCCTGGCTTTAAGTCGCTGACGCACTACCTCAGGAGGTGCGTCAACACGGACCAGGATCAGCTTGGCATTCAACTGGTCAGCAATACGATAGAGATGCTCACGGTACCGCTCTGAGAGGTTGGTAGCATCTAAAATAAGGGGAACCCCCCTTTTCAGTAGCTCTTCAATAAGAAGGTGAACAGCCCGAAAAAGGAGTGAACTCTCCGGCGAGCTGTAGCTTGGCGATGGGAAGAGAACCTTGCGTAAGGCATCACTTTCCAGGATAATAAACGATAGTCTCTGGGCTAGCCGACTACAGAAGTAAGACTTTCCTGTGCCAGGCAAGCCACTGACAGCAATAAAGGCAGGCTCAGCTAGTGGCTCGGGGAGTTGTCCCAGGCTCTCCATCAGCTGCTGCACATCAGAAACAAGCTGGGGGTGTTCCACACTCTAAATTATAGAGTATTTCGGTTGATTTGGCTAGGTAGTGGGGGAAGGGTCAAGCTAATGAAGGCTTATAAAAAATGATAACTATAAAATGTGCTAAATGTAAGCGTAAGGTGTTTAGATATTTAAAGATTGGGAAAGGGCGAGTGCTACACTGTTGGAAAGGCCGAATAGTCAAGGATTATAGCGTATGTGATGGAAACGAAGTTAAATGTCAGTGCGGTAATTTAATTGGTATTGATGAAGGGAAGTGGATCAAAATGAAGCAGCACTCCTTTATCTACTGAGGGATAGAAGCAAGATGGTAGATATTACAGTGAAACTGATAGCTAGTTGTCTACACTATCACAAGGGACGCAACCTACTAGCTGGTGCACAAATTGGCTTTTTGTTAAAC
>DAOWJH010000115.1 GCA_030640495.1 Dehalococcoidia bacterium
ACGAGAACCCAGATATTGGTGCAATCCTCCTTGAGTGCAGTGACATACCACCTTATGCCCGGGCTATTCAAGAAGCAGTTAGGCTACCGATCTTTGACTTTACCACTAGGATTAATTGGGTCTACAACGCTGTAGTCCGTCGTCCCTTTGCTGGTTTTATGTAAGAACTGGCGGGCTCTGCCAGGGGAAACTGGGGCTAGGGATTTAATGTCCCCCTGAAACCTCCCCCTCCCGTGTGGGTAGCCTCAGCCGTAATCGGGCAAGTGGCATTCCGCCTTTTATCAAGTTTGCTTCACACGCAAGAGGTCACTGGTTCAAATCCAGTATCGTCCACTATAGCCAAACTCCCCCTATCAGGATAATGCCTACAGTTTCCTGCCTCCTATTAGGCTAGATTTTGGCTGCCTTTAATGAAGGGGAGCGAGGTTAGTAAAAAATCTCATTGCTCCAGCTATATTGAGTATGATATAATTTATGTTAGAGATGTGGCTATAAAGACGATAGCTACCAACCGCAAAGCTTATCACAACTATCATATAGGTGATAGTGTGGAAGCTGGAATTGTGCTTACCGGCACCGAGATAAAATCAATCCGAGCCGGGAGGGTGAGTTTGGGCGATGCTTATGTTAGACCTGAGACTGGAGAGTTATGGTTGTTGAATGCTCACATCGCCCGCTATGAGGCAAGTAGCTATTTAAGCCATGAGCCAAGGCGACCGCGTAAGCTTTTACTGCATCGTAAGCAGATTGATAGTCTCACCAGCAAAGTCTTGGAAAAGGGCTTTACTCTGGTGCCGCTGAAATTATATATTAAGGATAGTATTGCCAAGGTTGAGGTGGCGTTAGCCAGAGGTAAGAAGCTGTATGACAAGCGAGAAGCCATAGCTCGCCGTGAGACAGAAAGAGAGATAGGGCGAGCTATAAAAAGACAGAAGCTCCAAAGGAGGTAGTTTATTATTTAAGCTATCCGTAGTAAGTGGGGACGCGTGGGCTCGACAGGGGGAGTATGCTACAGGATTGCAAGCTGAGGTGCCATTAACCTCGTAAAACAAGTGGCAAAAAAATAACTGGCAACGAACCAGTACTTGCTGCCTAATTAGATAGGCAGCACATCCAACCTGACCCCACCTCAACGGGTTAGGATTGGGTGCCGAAAAGTTGAGGTGCCACCGCCTAGATGCCAATAAGGGTGGTGAAAGAATTATTGGCTGGCCTGGCTAAACTCGGTCAGCAGAGGTTAACCGGGTGAGATTAAATAGCTGGCTAAGCTTGTAGTATATCCTGGGTAGCTTCCTTTGGACGGGGAGTTCAACTCTCCCCCGTCTCCACCAAAAATTTCTCGCCCCGAAACAGTCGGGGCGTTTTTATTTCGCTTCACCGGCTACGCAGGCGATAGCATATTCCTTAGAATACGAGAGCACTAGCTTCCTCAATGAGAGGTCGCAGATTATCTACGTTTCCATCTATGACATAGCCCAATATGAACAGTTGGTAGCCCTCCTTGGCCCATCTGGCGCAACCTTTAGGTTGGAAACCACCAATACCTGCCACTTTCCCAGCGTCCTTGCATATTTTTGCAACTTGCCTTAGTTTCTCTTCTACAAAGGCAGCAGTGATAACCTCTGGCATCAGGGCTTTAGGGTCTATGCCGCCAATATCAAATGTCAGGTCAAAAGTCCCCACAATCGTGCCTGTTACACCTTCCAAGCTCAGGATACGACGCAAGTTGCTAATATTTTCCAGGCTTTCAGTCATGACGAAGACTACAGTGTTGTTATTAATATATTCAGTTAGGGTAACAAGAGGAACCTCAGCCGGACTTTGCAAGTCAAGCAAGTATGGATTGATACCTATTCCACACCCTCTATGCCCGATGGGTGGGAAATAGGATTGATTAATGGTGTATACTGCTTCCTCCACGGTGTTAAGCTGTGGTGTCATTACTCCGTTTACACCGGCATCAAGATAGCACCTGAAGTGAGCTGTCTTTTCTTCCGGCCTCATCAAAAACGGGATATCCA
>DAOWJH010000085.1 GCA_030640495.1 Dehalococcoidia bacterium
GGGTTTTACCCACCTACAGAGGGAAAGGTCTTCTATAAAGGTGAGGATATAACTGGCTTTAAACCACACCAACTGGTTAAAAGGAGGATTGGACGGAGCTTTCAACTGACCGCCTTGTTTGATAACCTTTCCGTCTTCCAAAGTGTGGTGATGTCCCAGCATCTGCATACAGAGGTAGGTTTTTGGGGCTCCTTATTTCATACCCCGGGTAATCATGAGAAAGAGAAAGCTACCGAAGCCAAAACTATGGAGATATTAAAATTTACCGGCATGGAAACTCAGAGGGATGTACTTGCCAAGAACTTATCCCACGGCTATCAGAAGACCCTCAATTTTACCATGGCTATAGGAACCGAGCCTAAGCTATTAATGCTGGACGAACCGCTGTGTGCCTTAAGCCCGGAAAGGGTAACGGCTATCCAGGATTTGATTCGCACAGCACGGGATAAAGGGGTTACTATCTTGGTAATCGAGCACAACATGAAGGCGCTTTTCCCCATTTGCGATAGGATAATGGTCTTAGACGCTGGGATGAAGATTGCTGAGGGTACGCCCAAAGAAATTGGAGAAAACTCAAAGGTAATTGAAGCCTACCTTGGGGGAGTAATAGATGTTTCAGACGGAAGATAAGTACCTCAGCCTGAGAAACCTGACAGTATGTTACGGAGCTCTGGAGGCGGTAAAGGATGTTTCTTTCGAAGTGCCAGCCGGGAAGATAGTCAGCCTCCTCGGTGCCAATGGCTCAGGCAAGAGCACTATTTTGAAGGCTATATCGGGTCTAAAAAAGCCAGCCGGAGGCGAAATTTGGTTTCAGGGGTCAAGAATAGATGGAGAGCCCACCCATGCTATCATGAGGAAGGGCATTGTTCATGTCCCTGAAGGAAGAGGGCTTTTCCCCTATATGACAGTTTTTGAAAACCTCCAGATGGGTGCTTTCTCACGAAAAAGTGCCAAGAAACAGGAAATAGAAAGGGACCTGGAAGAAATCTATGAGCACTTCCCCATACTGAAAGAAAGAAGGAGCAGTCAGGCAAAAACTCTAAGCGGTGGCGAAGCCGAGATGCTGGCTCTCGCCCGTGGGCTAATGGCTAAGCCAAAGCTGCTTTTATTAGATGAGCCCCTTCAAGGATTATCGCCTGTTCTCATTGAAGAAGTTGCCAATATTATCACCATGCTCAACCAAAGAGGAATCACCATCTTGATGGTAGAACATAATATTTCTATGTCCTTTGAGCTTTCTCAGTGGGTCTACATCCTGGAGACTGGTGAGCTCGCCTTACAAGGTAAGCCTCAGGAGTTGTCACAAACTGACTATGTACAACAGTATTATCTGGGTGTAACCTGAGTAGCCTGTTGCCAAATCCTGTATAATGGTTTAAGTCGTGGAGTTTTTACAACTGCCCTGATTCAAATTCAATAATTCTAAGAAAGGTGGTGTTATGATTACCATACTACAAGGGAAAACGCAAACGGTAGAGATATCCCCCGACCGTCCCACAGTCATTATCGGAGAACGTCTCAATCCCACCGGTCGCTCTCGCTTGGCTGAGGCGCTCAGAAAAGGTGATTGGGACTTGATAAGACAGGAGGCTACCAGCCAGGTGGAACAGGGAGCAGCACTTATCGACATCAATGTCGGGGTGGCGGGGGTGGATGAAGTAGCTATGCTGCCTCAGGCAGTAAAGGTCGTCTCCGAGGTGGTGGGTGTGCCCCTTTGCCTCGATTCACCCAACCCCCAAGCCTTGGAGGCTGCCCTCAAGGTATGCCCCGGCCGACCCCTGATAAACAGCACTACCGGCGAGGAGAAATCGCTGACTGTTATCCTTCCCCTAGCCAAGAAGTTTGGGGCTGTAGTTATCGCCCTCTGCCATGATGAGGAGGGAATCGCCAATGACCCCGAAAAACGTTTTAAGGTGGCTGAGAAAATAGTGCGTAGGGCTAAAGACTATGGCCTCCACGAAGCCGACATTCTTATTGACCCATTGGTGCTCACCGTGGGCGCCGAGGCCCAGGCTGGGGTGGTAAGCCTGAGCACAACCTCCCTCATCGCTGAGAGGCTGGGACTGAACCTTACTATGGGGGCATCAAACGTGTCCTTCGGTCTCCCCAACCGATACCTTATCAACAACACCTTCCTGGCTATGGCCATTTGGTGTGGGGTGAACGCTCCCATCGTCAACCCAGCCGCCAAGGAGATAGTGGAGACTATCCTGGCTGCAGACCTGCTCAGAGGGAAAGACCCCTACGCAGTTCGCTATATAAGGCAGTGCCGGAAAAGCCAGCAAAAATAGCCAAACTTCAGCACAGTAGTATTGGCATTTTAAATAATACTATTTGAGCTGGATTTCTGCTTTGCCTGTGCACTCAACTTCATGTGTTATAGGTTGACAAATCGTTAAAAAGAACTATAGACTATATTTATCACGGTTGATTTGAATCCCCAGGCAGTTGAGAAGCCTGATAGGATTCATATTTGCCAACTGGCTCCCTCCACGGGGTTTCCTCCTAGATTACAAATAAAGGCTTACCCCTCCCCCAGGATGGCTGAGAATTCCCTATACTGTACCACAGGAGGCAAAGATGTCGGAGTTAATCCCCAAAGGTATACCTAAAGGGAAAGAGATTGTACAGGAAGGCAGAAACCTCGGGAAAACGATTGAATTGGGAAGAAGCGCCTTTTGTCGAGAAAAGAACGTCCGTTGTGAAGGGGATTACAAGCAAATGTGCGCTGAGAAGGGGCATATCACCTGGCAGATGATAATGGGACTTAGTTCTGTTGACGAGCAGGTGGAGGCATTAAAGTATTTGTATGAATGGGGTAAGAAAACAGGGGTAGTAATTGACCGCTGCACTATAATTCCCAACATGCGGATGGGCTTGCCTGAAGAGATGTGGGACAAGGCGCCAAAGGGAACCAGTTTTATGCTGGAGAGCCTGGATGACTATGTTAGGATTATCCAGGCGGCCCCTATCCAGCCAACATTTGGGGACTTTCACATTGGCTCCCCAGCTTCGGTAAGAAATGTAACCAATGCCCTTCGGGCTGGCGCTGGTTATATCGGCACCCTTTCCCAGTATTCCTGGGATTACCCCTATTGGAAGGATGATGTTGCCCAAGTGGTAGAAGTGGTAAAAGCTATAGGGATTATGGCTGAGAAAAGAAAAGATAATATCATAGTATATTCCTATGAGTCTGATGGGATGCCAAGCCAGTTTATGGATTGGGCTTCCGTTATTGGTTATGTTCGCCTTGAAAAATATATCGTGGACGAGCTTTGTGGGGCAAACTATGCCATAGGTTATGGCGGGCTTACCGGCAATATACCAGTAAAAATTGCAAACTGGCTGGCATTATACGACGTCCTCAGAGCAGACCATAATGTTATTTCTTTCATCTATGGAAATACAATAGATGTTACCGAAGACGCTAGTTCAAATTATGCTATTGTAACTGCGGAGGTGATTCCCTTTGTCATTACCGAGCAGATTTATAAAACCGGTGCTTCATTACTCCTGGTTCCGGCTCAAGAAATGGTCAGGGTTCCAACGAAAGAGGAAATAGCCGAGGTCTTTAAAGTAGCCAGAGTCGCCCAGACCAGAGCTAAAGATTACGAAAAGATGCTTGATTTTTCATACGTAAATGAGATGCGGTCGCTACTCGCTGATAAAGGTAATCAATTCTTCATGAACATTAAGCGGGGGTTGCCCGAACTGGGGGTTGACATCGCCGACCCTGTTCAGGTACTCTTGTCCGTCAGAAGATTGGGCGCAGCCAAACTTGAAGAATTGTTTCACCCAGGTGAGAGGGATTCATCTCTGCCGAGATGTATCTCTCCTTTTATACCTACTGAACTGGTGACAATGAGCATAAATTTGAAGGATGAAGCCCTTAAAAAGATTTATTCCGAGCAATTAGCTGACACAGTTAGGGGCAAGAAGATTGCTGTAGGCTCCACCGATACCCATGAGTTTGGTCTTTATGTTATAAGCAGTGTTCTTGAGCATTTGGGTGCCAGGGTAATAAATGGAGGCATTGACTTAGATGCGGAGGAGATTTTGGACCTGGCTTCTGAAGCAGCTACCCCTTATATAGTCATAAGCACCCACAATGGCTTGTGCTTGGACTACGGTAGACACCTGATGGGGTTAGTCAAGCAGAGAAACCAGAAGGTCAAAGTGTTTATGGGTGGTCGGCTAGATGGAATTGTAGAGGGTGGCACGGAGCCAATAGATGTCTCTGACCGATTGATTGAGCTTGGAATTAGCCCGTGTAACGATGTATGTGACCTCATCAAAGAAATTGCAGCCATAGAAGAAGCCTAACAGATTTCTACAGGGGTGATGGTGCAGCCGTATTAAGAGAGATTCAGAGAAACGCTGGCGAGAATATTGCCAAATTTAATCTCTACAGAGAGAGCTAACCCTTATATTAAGTAATTAGGAGGTGTGACCATGAAAAAATCGATTTTTGAGTATATGGAGGAATACGGGCATGAGCAGCTTGTATTCTGCCGCGATGAAAAGGCTGGTCTGAAGGCAATCATTGCCATTCATAATACCACTTTGGGACCGGCAACAGGCGGCACTCGTGTTTGGACCTATGAGTCGGAAGAGGATGCCCTTGTAGATGCCCTGAGATTATCGCAGGGCATGACCTATAAATACGCTGCCGCTGGTATAAACCTCGGTGGCGGCAAGACAACGGTTATCATCAAATCGCCTGAGCAGAAGGGGGAACAATTATTTCGGGCTCTCGGTAGGTTTATTGATAACCTGAACGGGAGATATATTACCGGAGAAGATGTAGGCGTAACTGTGGGCGACCTGGAATATATCAATATGGAAACCGACTTAGTTGTCGGACTACCTGCGGAGAATGGTGGTAGTGGTGGCCCATCACCCTATACCGCCATGGGGGTAATCGGCGGGATGAAGGCTTGCTGCAAAGAGATATACGGCAATGAATCGCTGAAGGGTAAGCGGGTTGCCGTTCAAGGAGTGGGAAACGTAGGCCATGATGTTGTTAAATACCTTGTTGAGGATGGCGCTGATGTGGTGGTAGCCGATGTTGATGAAAATAGGGTTAAGCGGGCGGTAGAGGAGTTTAAAGTTAGTGCCGTTGGCGTTGACGAAATCTATAGCGTAGATTGTGACATATTCTCACCCTGTGCTCTTGGCGCTACTATAAATGATGAAACGATTCCAAAACTGAAGTGCAAAATCGTCGCCGGTTCAGCCAACAACCAGCTTAAAGAAGCTAGGCATGGAGAGGTATTAGGCCAGAAAGGGATACTCTATGCCCCTGACTTCATTATCAACGCTGGAGGCACTATCGCCGATACTGACCAGTTTGAGGGAGGGTTTTGCCCCGAGCGAGCCAGGAAAAAAGTAGCCCGCGTTTACGACAATGTCGCCAACGTGATTGAGATATCCAAGCGTGAAGGTATCCCAACCTATAAAGCCGCTAATAGGCTTGCCGAAGAAAGAATCAGAAAGATAGGTGAAATTAGTAAATTACGGGTAAAAGTGCCCAAGAAGCTCGCCAGAGCCTCTGAGTGATATGTTTGCCCGAAGGTTGGTATCACTACAATAGTATCTAATTAAGTTATTCACCTGCCATCGCTGCTGATAGCCTGCTCGGTCATGAAACTTGAAGCCGGTGAGGCTACAACACAAACCTGCTTGTTGGTAGGAAGTGGTTACTCAGCGATGGCGTGGTGTTTAATTTACCCCTTGCTCAAAATAACTCTCTACCAAAAGTAGGTTTTTCCTTCAGGATTTTCGTCTGGTCTAACTCTTTATTAATTCCGGCAAGATATTTCGCTACGTTCTTCCTGAATTCATAATCGTAATCAATATTCAGCGCAATTGTTTCCATAATAGGGGAGCCGCCACCGTGAACCCCGGCGATTTCATACCAGGCAGCCATACCTGAAGCACTGAGGTTCTCTACCAGCCTCCAGATACGATGAGAAACTTCGGGGGGAATTTTGGGGTTTCTCACTATATACTTGTCTAGCCATGATTTGGTTTCTTGGCTATGGAAGTCATCCTCATAAGGCAAGGTTACTGCCAGACCTCCTGCTATCTCGCTTAAGATATTGAACTCATGATAAATAGTTTCCCCCATAAGCCTCCTGCCTACATTGGCGTAGATGACATTAGGGAAGAAGGTGCCCGATGATGTCCTCTCTCCGTAAAGAGCACTGGCTATACCAGCAGCGTAGGCTAATTCTGCGCCCCCGGCAAACTCAGATAGCTTTTGCCTTACATGGGCGACCTTTTCAATATTGTTAGCTTCAGCAACTAGAGCCGTTGCCCCACATAATATATCGGATACCGCAGGTTTACACCCCGTATAACTGTGCCTATGCGAATCAGCAAAAAGTAAGGCAAGCCTTCTGCCAAACTCCCATTCTTTACACATAAACACCCTTTCTTTAGGAATGAAAGCATCATCAAAAACAACCATAGAATCAGAAACACCCATTTCAGCAAAAGGACACTTGATTTTCTTCCTCTCTCTTACTGAAACTGGTCGGGTGATTAAATGCACACCTTCCCAGTCAGCCGGAATAGCAAACGCCACCGCATAGTCTTCATCTTCTTCTCTTAGAGCCCGGGTCGGGACTACAATTATCTCATCAGCATAGGCCGCCATCGTTATTGAGATTTTTGCCCCTCTAACTACAATTCCATCATCTCTTATCTCAACTATATGAACATAGGCATCAGGGTCGGCTTGCTCAGATGGTCTTTTAATTCTATCCCCCTTCATGTCTGTTTGAGCACAGGCAGCAGTTAAATTCTTCCTTTGATAGCCTTTTAAGTAGTCCATGAACCGACGATTATACTCTGTCCCGTATTTATCATCCATCTCTCTGGTGGCAATGGAAAGAGCAATTAAAGCATCCATACCCATGCATCTTTGTATGCAACCGCCAACTCTTTGAGCAGTTAAACGAACCATCTTCTGTTTTTGCATTAAATCATATGGATTTTGAGGAAGGTGGGTAAATCGGTTAATCCTCTTACCTGTTAATGAAGATATTGTCGTCATTAGCTCTTCCCACTCTGGGTCTTGCGCCAGGTCAAAAGTAACCGACATAACATTTATACCTGGCTTAATTCTGGGGTCATTCCTGCCGACCCTCTCACCACCAATGTAGAGATTTGGCTTCATTTTTACTAAATCCGCATAATACTCCGCTGATGTTCTCATTAATTCTTTTCAACCCCCTATTTCATGTTTGAATTCTCTGAAAAGAGTTCTATTTCCTCAAAGCTAACGTTTAAGCTGTAGATAACCTCATTATTTCTGTAATAGTTTACATACATTTGCCCTCCTTGTAAATCTTTGCTCCCTTGGTGCCTTCACCTAGGCTGCGTGAGGGCAGGCTGTTTCATTTACCATCAACTTCTGCCAGCAATATGAGGCTTGACAAAATCGTAAAGTTTTAAGTAGTGTGGGGACAGGATAATTATCTATATGGCTTGGGGGTAAATTAGTAGCAATAAATACTCTGGAACGGAGGCATATTATGTACAGCTATACATCTGGTTATGACCAAGAAGAGGTTTTCATACCAAAAGGGCAAGTGGTAGGAGGCAGCGCCATCGGGATTATCGTATTGGGTCGTGTCTGGTATCCTCTGGTTCCAGGTAACGTAGCCAATGCCACTACCTTTAATTTCCCGGTATCTTATAAGCGCCTGGAGGGGGGCACTATTGACCGAATGGTATCAACTAAGATTGACCCCACCTTTCTAGAGGAGATAATCAAGGCGGGGAAGGAACTAGAAGAGCAGGGTTGTCGGGCGGTTATAGGCGCTTGCGGTTACTTTGCCAACTATTTGACCGGCGTCGCTGCAGCACTGAATATTCCTGTTTTCATTTCCAGCCTTATGCAGGTACCAATCATAAGCCGTGCCCTCAAACCCACCCAGAAGGTAGGTGTTATCTGTGCTAATGCCAATGCTCTATCACCCGCTGCCCTTAACGCATGCGGAGTTAATGACCTGTCCACCATTGTTATTGCTGGCGCCCAGGGCTTGCCTGATATGCAGAACGTTCTTCAGGGTACGGGGCATCTCAATAACGTCAAGTTCGAGCAGGGACTTGTTGACCTAGCCAAGCGAATGGTCAGTGACAACCCGGATATTGGCGGCCTCCTCCTTGAGTGCAGTGATATGCCACCCTATGCCTGGGCTGTTCAGAAAGCAGTTAGGCTGCCAGTCTTCGACTTTACTACCATGATTAACTGGGTCTATAATGCTGTAGTCCGGCGTCCCTTTGCTGGTTTTGTATAAAAGATGTGGCTGAAGGAGCCCGATTGATATTAGTCGAAATCTTCCTTACTAATACCTTACTCCTGCTCAACCATACACCCTGCACCGTAAACTTTACTAAAAACCTCCGAAGAGAGGGTTGACAATGCCTTTGTTTGATGATATTAATTAGTTCAAGAATTGAGCGAGGGTGGCAAAGTGCCATTGGCAGCCATTACCTCTCAATTTTTTAGAAAAACCTTGAAAGGGGGATAAAATGCCATACGGGTACAATGGTAAAATTCTGCGGGTCAATCTTAGCCAGGGGAAAACTTCGGTTGAAGAGCATGATGAGGACTTCTATCGCCGCTACCTGGGGGGGGCAACTCTAATCAGTTATTATCTCCTGAAGGAGCAGAAGCCGAAGGTAGACTCCTTTGCTCCCGAAAATAAGCTGGTCTTTGCTACTGGTGTTGTAACCGGAGCCCCGGTGGGTGGAAGTGGTAGGAATGCCGTTGGAGCAAAATCACCGCTCACTAACGCCTTCACTAGTTCAGAGGTTGGTGGTTACTGGGGAGCAGAACTAAAGCATGCTGGATTTGATGCTATTGTTATTGAGGGTAAAGCAAATAAGCCTGTGTACCTGTGGATTCAAGACGGCAAGGTGGAGATAAAGGATGCTACTCACCTGTGGGGCAAGCCTACGGCTGAGACCCAGGAGCTAATAAGGAAGGAACTCGGTGACTCGCTAATCCGCACTGCCTTGATAGGTCCCGGGGCTGAGAAGCTAGTTCGTTTCGCCTGTATTGTAAACGACCTCCGCCATTTTGCCGGGCGAAATGGAATGGGTGCGGTAATGGGGTCAAAAAATCTGAAGGGAATTGCCGTTCGTGGACATAACCCACCGGCTATGGCTGACCCAAAGGCAGTTAGCGCTATGGCAAAGTGGTTTCGTGACAATATGAAGGCCCACCCCTTCGTTGGCGAGTATCATGAAATCGGAACCCTTGGTGGTCCGGAATCATATAGCAAAGCCGGTGGTCTGGTCACCCGCAACTTTCAGGAGGGTGTCTTTGCCGGGGTGGATAAACTAGGAGCTAAATACTATATGGAAACCTTTGGCTCGGGACGGGAGACATGCTATGCCTGCCCTGTTCGTTGCAAGCACACGGTGAAAGTAGGCGAACCTTACAATGTTACCTCTGAATACTACCACGGACCTGAATACGAAACTAATCTTGCTTTCGGCTCATGCTGTGGCATTGACAACCTCGGGGCTATCGCTAAGGCGAATGAGCTATGTAGCGCCTATACCGTGGATTCTATATCTTGCGGGGTAACTATAGCCTTTGCTATGGAGTGCTTTCAGAGAGGGCTGCTTACCGAAAAGGATACCGGCGGACTCAAACTGGAGTTCGGCGATGCTGAAGCCATGTTGAAAGCGGTAGAGATGATTTGCAAGCGAGAGGGTTTTGGAGACATTCTAGCTGAAGGCTGTCTCCGTGCCGCTCGCAAAATAGGCAGAGGCACTGAACAGTATGCTATGCAGGCTAAGGGGTCTGAAATCCCGATGCACGGACCCTATGTCAAGCCAGTTATCGGCTTGGGCTATGCCTTGAACCCCTGTGGTGCTGACCATGTGCGCAACATACTATTCCCTCACATACTGGACAAGCCAGGGGCTGGGTTAGACCAGTTTAAGCCCTTGGGACTATTAGAACCCCTGCCCCGTGAAGACTTCGGCAGCCCGTTGAGGGTTCGCGCCTATATGTATGTTACCAACTGGCTAACTACCGTGGATTCCCTCTCCATGTGTATCTTCACTTCACAAGGATACCAACCAGCGCAGATAGCCGAAATCACCAGGGCGGTCACCGGTTGGGGCACCTCAGTCTGGGAGCTAATGAAGGTAGGCGAACGCTGCATGAACATGATGCGTGCCTTTAATATTCGTGAGGGCTTTACTAGACAGGATGACCGTATACCTGATAGATTCCATTACCAGTCCTTACCTGCTGGCCCGCTGAAAGGATTCACACTTAATAAAGAAAAGTTTGAAAAAGCCATTGACACCTATTACAAGATGATGGGCTGGGATGAGAAGGGAATCCCCCAGCGGGAGAAGCTCCAGGAACTGGGGATTGAGTGGGTAGCTGAGCAGCCTTAAGCGGGGATTACGCTTGACAAAGCCTGTATAATGTGTTATATCTTACTAAATTACTCTGACATTAGATTAAGGAAAGGGGGTGGTATTGACAGAGATAGAAGGTTGAATAATAATAGGACTAGCAAAAATTAGGAATAAGGAGGAAGTATGATTAGGGGTAAAAAGGTTAAGTTTTTAGTCTTTGCGAGTTTAGCTCTGGTTCTAGCTGTCTCTCTGGTGGCTGGCGCTTGTGCCCCAGCAGCGCCTGAGGAGGGGGTTGCTGAGCTGGAAGCGGAGTTAGCTGCGGAAAAGGCGAAGGTCTCTGGTCTCCAGGGTGATGTCTCTGACCTAGAGGCTGAGATTGCTGCCCTAAAGGCACC
>DAOWJH010000070.1 GCA_030640495.1 Dehalococcoidia bacterium
ACATTCCTCTACGCTATTCACCAGGTAGTTGCTGAGTTCGCCAGTCATTTGCAGTGGGATGCCGCCGGCATTACCGGCTATCACCGGTGTTTCTTTCCACAAAGCCTCGGCTACCACCAAGCCGAAGCCTTCCCTGATTGACTTCTGAATAATCAGGTCGCTGGCTCTCTGGAAAGCATTGACCTCCATGTTGCCTACCCCCGTTAGGTTAGAAAAGATAAACATGTCATCATCTTTGTTTGCTTCGGCGCTAAGAGCAGCATGCATGTCCCATCCTTCAGGGTCGTCCTGGGCAAAGCTACCTACCATAGCTAGCTGGAGATTGGGTATTTTCTCTTTGGCTAACCGATAAGCCTCTATAGTACCAAAGGGGTCTTTCCAGTGGTCAAAGCGAGATACCTGTGTAATCAGAGGGCGGTCACGGCCAAAGCCGAGGTTTTCCAGCATTTCCCGGCACACATATCTCTTAATGAACATATTCTTGGAGCTGAGAGGGCAAATAGCTGGCGCCATTGTGGCAATTCTGGATAGGTGGAGGTTTTGGGGTATAAATTTCTGGGTGGTAAAAACAGCGGCGTCATACTCTTCAATGTAAGGGCGTAAGAACTGCCACACTACTTCATCTGGCTCTGAGCTATCAACGTGGCAGCGCCATATCCACTTGGCTTTGTTATCTGATGAGTAGTGACGAAGGGCGGCTGGTTGGGGGTCATTTACTATAAAAACATCATAATTCGGGTCTAGTTCACCGGCATTGGTTAAATTATTGCTCTGGTATACCCTTTTCAACCCTTCCTTTTTGATTTCGTCAAAGGGAGCACCTTGCAAGGCATTATGAAAACCCTTAGTAATGGTAAAGAAACGGCGGTCACCGCGGATAATTTGCCAGTCGGCTTTAATTCCTAATGAGCGTAATAGAGGGATGTAGGAAACGAGGAGTTCAGCCACCCCCCCACCAAAGGGAGTGGAGTTGATATGGCATAGGCGCAGTCCCTTTAGTTCTTCGCCAAGGTTAACAACTTCATCGATAAGCCCCCTGGTTTCAATGGTACGGTATTTATCAATATTACCCACCCCCAGGGAGACCTTATGTAGCATTCAAACCTCCCCTTATGTAGCTGACAGTTGCCATGATTTTCCCTCAGTGGTGATAGCCGGAGCAACTACCATCTCCACCTTGTGCATTTCTTGAATGGTAAGCGCCCCGCAGACACCCATTGCGGTGCGAAGAGCTCCGACAAGGTTTTGGCTACCATCAGTAACTGAAGTAGGACCAAACAGAATTTGCTCTAATGTGCCAGTGGTGCCAACTTTTATTCGGGTTCCTCTGGGGAGTGCTGGGTGTGGCAGGGACATACCCCAGTGATAACCTAGCCCCGGTGACTCTTTAGCTTGGGCAAAAACGGAGCCTAGCATTACGGCGTCAGCACCGGCAGCAAAGGCTTTACATAACTCTCCACCCTTACGAAAACCGCCATCGGTAATTATCGGTATGTATTTGCCAGACTCGCTTAGGTATTTATCCCTGGCCGCAGCACAATCTATGGTAGCTGTTATCTGGGGGACGCCAACACCAAGAACCTCTCTAGTGGTGCAAGCAGCACCCGGTCCTATGCCTACCAGAACCCCAGAGATTCCCGTTCTCAGAAGCTCTAAACAAGCGCTATAGCTTACACAATTACCAACAATAATGGGCATGGGTATAGATTGGCGGAGCTCAGGAAAGATTAACCCCCGATAACTTTTGGATATATGTTTGGCTGAGGTAACTGTGGACTGGACAACAAAAATATCAGCCTTGGCTTCAGCAGCTATAGGGGCAAGGCGTTTGGTATTGGCTGGTGCCACTGAAACAGCGCATACCGCCCCTGCCTTCTTAATCGCCTGTATTCGTTCACCGATAAGATTGTCTTTAATCGGTTGGGAATAGATTTTTTGAAGTAGGGGGGTGGCTTCAGTATCAGGTGCTTGAGCAATTTCAGATAACACCTCTTCGGGATTATCATACCGAGTTTGTACCCCCTCCAGGTTGAGCACAGCTAACCCACCTAGTTTACTCATCAGGATAGCGAAATTGACATCGGTCACAGCATCCATTGCTGAAGCTATAATAGGGATGGTGAAGGTAAAGTTATCTACCTTGAAATCAATGTTTGTCTGGTCTGGATTGGCGGTTACATCTCCAGGCACTATAGCCACTTCATCAAATCCATAGGAACGTCGGAGTTGCTTAAATTGGCCAGTAGCCACTTATAATCCCTCCTTAAACGAAAACTATATCAAAGACAGAGTTCAAAGTCAAGAAATTCTAGCTAATGTAGACGAATGATGAGATATAGGTTATAATAGCTGGGCTGGGAAGATAAACAGTGATGCCCGCGCTTTATGTTGTAGCTACTCCTATTGGTAATCTAGAGGATATTTCTTTACGTGCTCTCCGTATCCTGCGTGAAGCGAAGCTTATTGCCGCTGAGGATACTCGCAAGACGAGGCGACTTCTTACCACTTATAACATTAGGACGCCTATGACAAGTTATCATGAACATAACAAGCTGACCAAGCTGGACTATATTCTGAATTGTCTTGAAGGCGGCGATGTAGCCCTTGTTTCTGAGGCTGGAATGCCAGGCATCTCTGACCCTGGCTATGAGCTAATTGTGGCTGCTACCCGGCGAGGCATCCCCATTGTTCCCATTCCCGGACCCTCTGTTGTTATCACCGCCCTTGCTGTCTCTGGGCTGCCCACGGACAAGTTTAACTACATTGGTTTTCTGCCTCGTAAATCTAATGACAGGCGGCGTCTTATAACATCGGTTGCTGATGAATATGGCACTATTGTAGCCCTGGAGACCCCTCACCGCTTACTGGCTGCGCTCAACGATATGCTACTCGTTCTTGGCGATAGAAAAGTAGCCGTTTGTCGCGAACTTACCAAGATTCATGAGGAGGTCTTCAGAGGGACGATAAGCCAGGCTATAGAGCACTTCACTGCGCCGAGGGGTGAATTTACCCTGATTATTGAGGGCAAGAGGCGGAAGGATAAACCACGGTTGACAGAAGAGGTTGAGAAGCAGTTACATCGTATGCGCCTGTCTGGGGTAACGGCTAAAGAGGCGATAGCCAAGGTAGCTGGCGAAACCGGTTTATCAAAGAAGGAGCTGTATTGGGCCTGGCTCAGGTTATAACATTTATATTAAAGCTTTGAGAGGGGTTAACAATGCGTCGAGGATGTATATCTTTAGGAGAAGTCCATTGCGATGAGTGCCACCACATTATACTGTATCCTGAGCCTTATCTAGCTATTGACGAGGAGAGAGGCATCGAGGTAGAAAAGGGAGAGACATCACGCTATTGCGTTGATTGTTGTCTGAAGAAGGGCTATGCTCACTATATAGAGGAGAGGGGAAAGCGAATACTTACCTTCTTCCCTGAGAAGCCCTAAATCTTATACCGAAGTCATATAAAGCATAGCCAGGAAATGGATTATGAGTGAGAGAATTTTTATTGGGGTAGCTTGGCCCTACGCTGACGGCCCGCTACATTTGGGTCATATTGCTGGGGCATATTTACCACCAGACATATTCGCCCGCTATCACCGCGCCAAGGGTAACGAGGTGTTAATGGTATCGGGCTCAGACATGCATGGCACACCGATAACCATTAAGGCTGAGCATGAGGGAAAAACACCTGGTGAAATAGTGACCCAGTATCATCAACAGTTCCTTGCCTCGTGGCAGAAGCTGGGCATTTCCTTTGATTTATTTACCAATACCGGTACTGCCAACCATGCTGAGGTATCATGTGACATTTTCCTAACCCTGCTTGATAAAGGCTATATTTATAAAGCTAGCGTGTCACAGCCCTTCTGCCCTGTTTGCCAGCGTTTTTTGCCTGACCGCTATATTGAGGGCACTTGCCCCTACTGCAATTCCTCTGGAGCCCGAGGTGACCAGTGCGATGACTGTGGCAAGCCCATAAATGCTGTTGAGCTGATTAACCCTCGTTGCCGTTCGTGTGGAGCTGCTCCTCAGTTTAAGGATTCAGAGCATTTTTACCTTAAGCTTACCGCCTTCAGGGATAGGCTTTTGGACTGGGTGAAGCAGCAGACCCACTGGAGACAGAATGTCCTCAACTTTACTATGCGCTATTTGGAAGGGGGACTAAAGGATAGAGCCATTACCCGCGATATAGACTGGGGCATACCGCTGCCGCTTGACGGCTTTGAAGGCAAGTGCCTTTATGTGTGGTTTGAGGCTGTCATCGGTTACCTCTCAGCAGCTAAGGAATGGGCTAAGTCTAGCGGTGATGACGAAAAGTGGCGCTCTTTCTGGCAGGGAGAGGTAAAGAGTTATTATTTCGTTGGTAAGGATAATATTATCTTCCATACTATTATCTGGCCAGCAATGCTGATGGGCTACGATGGACTGAATCTTCCTTATGATGTGCCGGCTAATGAGTTCTTGACTATTGAAGGCAAGCGACTTTCCACCAGCCGTAATTGGGCAGTTTGGCTACCTGACTATCTGTCGCGCTATGACCCTGACCCGTTGCGTTATTTATTATCCATAAACATGCCAGAAACCAGCGATACTGATTTTTCCTGGCGTGAGTTCATTCGCCGTAATAATGATGAGCTGGTGGCTACCTATGGAAACCTGGTCCACCGGGTGCTTACCTTTACCTATCGTAGCTTCAATGCCTGCGTACCAGTGCCTGGACAGTTGGATAACCACAGTCAGGCTTTACTCAGCAGTGCCAGCGATATCTTTAATACAATGGACAACCTTCTTTATCATTGCCATTTTAAGGAAGCCATAAGGTCGGCTATGTCCTTAGCTCAGGAGACTAATCGCTACCTGGACGAGAAGTCTCCCTGGAAAGTAATTAAGCAGGATAGGCAGGCTTCAGCCACGGCGTTATATGTTGCCATTTCAGTGCTCTCTTGCCTTAAAACAGCGCTATATCCCTTCCTACCCTTTAGCTCTCAGAAATTGCATGAGTTTCTTGGTTTTAAGGGCAGTGTAGAAGACGACGGCTGGAAACTACACTTTCCACCACCGGGGCAAAAGTTGCTTCCCCCTGAGCCCCTGTTTTCCAAATTAGATGAAGAGTTGGTGGATGAGGAAACCAGTCGGCTGGGGCATGTCCATTACTAGTGGATTTCTATACTCATATTGGTTTACCTGAGAGTTGGGAGAGAAGAATCTTGGAGCTAGGCAAAATTTATGAACCCATTCAGGAAGATTTAGTCAAGGTAGAGGCTAAGCTGAGGTCAATAAGCGAGGCTGCTTTTCCTTGGCTGCCTAAGCGGTTAGCCTATAGCCTGAAGAGAAGCGGCCAGCTGGCTAAGCTGCTAGGCTATAGCCTAAACAGTGGTGGCAAAAGAATTCGTCCGGCACTTGTCCTGCTATCGGGTAAGTTCTATAACTACAACCTTGATTATCTTCTGCCAATGGCTGCTGCCGTTGAGGTTACGCATGCCGCTACCCTGGTTCATGATGATGCTATTGACAACTCCCCGATTCGCTGGGGTAAAGCAACCATTTATAGAGTGTGGGGCGAGGACAAAGCAGTGCTTTTGGGGGACTATCTGTTCGCCAAGGCGGGAGAGCTCGTGGCTACTACTCAAAATCTGCAAGTAATAAAGCTCCTTGCCCAAACCCTTCAGATTATCTCCACTGGGGAGTTAAGTCAGAGCTTTGATGCTTTCAACCTGAAACAAACCCGCCAGCGCTATTTGCAGAGGATTTCCAATAAAACCGCCTCTTTATTCTCCTTGGCTACGGAGTCAGGAGCTATTTTGAGCCAAGCTCCAGAAAAATCGGTCAAGGCTCTGAAAGAGTATAGCCACAACATCGGTATCGCCTTTCAAATTGTAGATGATGTCCTGGATTTTATTGGCACCGAGGAGGAAATAGGCAAGCCAGTAGGCTCAGATTTGGCTCAGGGCACCCTTACCCTCCCGGCAATGCTCCTTTTGGAGCGCTATCCCGAGGACAACCCGGTTAAAAAGTTATTTCAGAATCAGGATAAGCAGAAAAATATAAAGCTGGCAATAGAATTAGTTTGTAACTCACCAATTGTTCAAGAATGCTACCAAGTTGCCTCAGATTATTGCGCTAAGGCTCGCCGTAATCTTGACCTGCTGCCAGATAATGCTAGCCGTCAAGCATTAGCCGGGCTGGCAGATTATGTTATCGCTCGAAAAAGATAATCACAGTTGCCAATAGCAATCTGGTTGTCAATAGTTTTCATTCGTTTGAAAAGCCTCCGTAAGCAATGTATAATACCTTGAGTTGACGCATCGGAGATTAACCAGGTAGCTGGCATGTGCGGGTTAATTGGTATCCATAAAAAGTTCTTACCCAGCAGGAAAGTCAGGCGTTTCTCTGTTGCCTAATAATAATAATGATAAAGGAGGGAGGTAAATGACAGCAGGTTATACCGGTAAAGTTCTAACTGTAGATTTAACTCTGGCTAAGGTAAGGGAAGAGCAACTGGAGGAAAGGCTATATCGGGATTTTATTGGTGGCGTGGGATTGGGGGCAAGGTTGCTTTATCAGCGCCAGCCTGGCAAGGTGGACCCCCTTGGTGAGGAAAATATTTTAGGCTTTATGCCCGGGTTATTAAGTGGCACTACTGTGCCCGGTTCATCTAGGCTGACTGTGGTATCCAAGTCTCCTACTACCCGGGGTTGGGGAGATGCTAATGTGGGGGGTTATATCGCCCGTGAGCTAAAGTGTGCTGGCTATGATGGCATCTTGTTTCAAGGTATCTCACCCCATCCAGTGTATCTCCTGATATATAAGGGTAAGGTTGAGTTACGAGATGCCTCTCACCTTTGGGGCAAAGATACTGCTGAGACAGAAGAGATACTGCGCAAGGAGATAGGTGACCGAAGACTTAGGGTAATCTGTATAGGCCCTGTGGGAGAAGCTCAATCCCTGATTTCAGCAATAATAACTGAAGGGAAAGAAGGTAGGGCAGCAGCTAGGTCAGGACTGGGAGCAGTGATGGGTTCAAAACGCCTTAAGGCTATCGCCGTCAGGGGTGACAGTGAAATACCCGTGGCAGATAGCACACGATTAAGCGAGCTTAGACGGCAATTCGTTAACGCTGTTAAAACCACAGAGACGCCTTTTATCAAAGCGCTGAAGACCGGGGGAACAGTCGGGTATATGCAGCCTTTTGCAACTGCTGGAGCTACTCCGTTTAAGAATTGGAGCCTGATTGGCCCCGAATCTATGCCTTCTTATGAGCCTTTTGATGATAGGATAAATAAATATGTAGTAAGGAGATTTGCCTGCGCTACTTGTCCTGTAGGCTGTGGGGCCACCCTGAAATCTGATGACATTGGCGGTGAATATGATAGACCGGAATATGAAACTGCCGCTGGCTTTGGCCCCAACTGCTTTAATAATGATGTTGTCACTGTCATTAAGGCTAATGATATCTGTAATCGCTATGGCGTAGACACTATCTCTGCCTCCAATGTCATTGCTTTTGCCCTTGACTGTTATGAGCGGGGGATTATTACCAGGCAAGATACCGATGGCATTGAACTAACTTGGGGTGATGGTTCGGTAATAATAGCTTTACTGGAGAAACTAATAAAGAGGGAAGGCTTTGGCGCTGTACTCGCTGATGGTGTTAACAGAGCCGCTGAGAGAATCGGGCGCGGGGCTGAGGAACGCGCCATCCATGTCGGTGGTCAGGAGCTAGGTTATCATGACCCGCGGCAGATTCCGGCTCGTGGTACTGCCTACATAGGTGACCCTACCCCCGGGCGGCATACCACATTCTTAGTGGGCAGGCTGCTAGAGGCAGGAGGCTTACCCGGGCCATACCCTGAATTCTGGCAACCCAGAGTAGAATATCGTGACTATGGGCACAAGAGCCCTAGCTACAATAAGTGCATTACCTATGAGCAGGTATTTACCTCTGCCGGCTTATGTAAGTTTTTGGTTTTTCAGCCTGGCTTCACCCTAATAGAATTTATCTCTGCAGTAACCGGTTGGGATTACAGCCTTGCCGAAACTCAGGTGACCGGTGAGAGAATTCAAACCATGCGCCAGCTATTTAACCTCAGAGAAGGAATAGACCCTAAAAGCTTTCGCTTGCCCACGAGGGTTAGTCAGCCAGCAGCTATGGGTCCATACAAGGATGTTCCTCAGGATTTTGACCTCTTACGTCGGCAATATTATGAGGCAATGAGATGGGATACCGAGACTGGTTATCCTAAAAAAGCAAGATTAGAAGAGCTGGGACTTAAAGAATTCGCTGGTGCTATTCCTGAGTAAAAGGTTGCTTTATAGCCTGGCACTGTCATAAAAAATCTTAGCTGGAAGAGGTTATCAGGTCAGCTTCTTCCAGCTACTTCTTTTTCCATCTAATTACTTTACATTGTTGACGGCAGCCATAGGGCTAGCTGAGGGAATATCATAACCAGGATTAATCCCAGTGCTTGAGTTCCTACGAAAGGAACTACGGAACGGTAGATATCCAGCATATTTATATCTTCGGGAATCTTATGCCTTATCTGGGGAATAACCCCTCTTAGGTAGAAGAGGTTGAAGCCATAGGGGGGTGTTAAGTATGCCATTTGCATATTGAGGATGAACAGGATTCCCCACCATAGGGGGTTAAAACCAAGGCTGACAACAAGAGGAGCATAAATTGGTCCGCAAAGCACTACTACCGCATAGTCATCCATAAAACAGCCAAAGACAAAGAGGGTCAGTTGGAGCGCTATAATAATAAACCAGCGATTCACTTCTAAGCCTAGTATTGTTGTCATCAGTGCCTCACGGGCTCCTGTTGTTATATATATCGAGTTAAACAGGGTAGCGGCAGCTAGTATCCAGTAAACCATGCCCAGAAGCCTGAGGGTGGCGATGCATGCCCCCTTAAATGATGCCCAGCTTAGTCGACGCAGAACAGCAGCAATAATCAGACTGCCGCTTGCAGCTATAGCCCCTGCCTCTGAAGGAGTAGCTGTCCCTGTATAGATTACCCCCAAAACTAGGACAATAAGAAGGAGGGGCAGGATAATATTCTTAAGCGAGATAACCTTCTCCTTGAAAGAGACCCTCTCTTCAATAGGAATAGGTGGGGCTAACTTTGGATTGAAGTAAGCCCTTATGCTTATATAGGTTATGTGTAAACCGGCAATAATTAAGCCAGGAACAACCCCGCCAAAGAACATCCCCCCAACTGATTCCCTTACCATAGACGCGTAGAGAATCATTATCACGCTGGGCGGGATGACAATTCCCAGAACGCCGCCAGCGGCTATACACCCCGTAGCTATGTGCTTGTCATAACCGCGTTTGAGCATGGCCGGAAGGGCTATTAGCCCCATAGACACAGTAGCTGCCCCGCTTACCCCTACCATAGCCGCATAGACAGTACATATGAGCACTGTTCCTGATGCCAGACCACCCCTTAAAGCCCCCAGGATGCGGTGCACTGTGCTATAAACTACCTCGCCTATACCTGAGCGCTCAAGCACAGCCGCTGAATATAAAAAGAGGGGAAGGGCAATAAGGGTCTCGCTGGTCCACTGGGTATACATAATGCCCCCCACCAGGTATAAACCATCAGGACCAAGCAGAAATAGACCGGCTATTATGGCAATGGCGCCTAATACGAAGAGAATATGCAGCCCTGTCGTCAGAAGCAGCAGCAGAGCACCAAACATGATAAGGCTAGCAGCTAACGGGCTCATTGATGCCTCTTTCTAAGCAGAAATTGAAGGCTGCGGGTAAATTCAGCTATCTCCTGCAGCAGGAAGAGCAAAACCCCCCCGGGAATTATTATAAGCTTGAGGTGCCAGATGTAGGGTCTAAAGCCTCTCACATCATGTTCCAGTAGTGAAAAGGATAACAAGCCCATTTCACTTGTTCTCCACAGCATTACACCCAAAACCAGTAGAACCAAGACGAAGGTAGCTACATCTATTATCACTCTGCTTCGTTCGGAAACCCGGCTATAAATTGCATCCATCCGCACATGGGCATGGTGAAGGAGACAATATCCCCCGGCAAGGGCAGCAATAATACACTCTAGCTGGGTAGATATTGACCAAGCCCATGAAGTAGGACTGTTAAAAAAGCGCCTGGCTACTACTTCATAGGTTATCATGAATGTCATAGCAACAAGAAGGAAGCTGGTATAAAAGCCCACCTTCTCATTAATGGCATCAATCACACGGAGCACAACAATCTCCCCTTCACTCGGCTAATCAATACCCCCTCACCTCTCCCCGCCTCCTTGACTATTTGGTTAGCACTCCCCCAGTTTTAGCCGAAGGAGTGCTAACCATTCACCTATTCACTTTAGCTTACCTGATGATTCAACTCAGGCTCAGCTACTATTGGGATAGAAGGAATAATTTTTTACTCTACTCCCATGAATTCCTTCTTCAATATTGCAGTCGCCCTAGCACAGAGGTCATCTTGTTCGGCAAACTCCTCCAGAACTTCAACCCCTACTGCCCTCAGCTCATCCACTATGGCTGGGTCAAGAGTCCAGACTTGGTATCCGAGTTCCTCCTGATGTTCTGTTACCCAGACGCTTTCAATATAGGTAGCATTTTCAAGATACCACAGGCTATACCATTCGCCAGCATCTCGTACCACCTTCTGAAGGTCATCGGGTAGTGAGTTGAACAGCTCTAGATTTATCCCAAGCCATCCAATAGAGTGGTCAACTAGGTTTGGACGATAGTAGTATGGTGCTACCTCATACCACTGCATGCTACGGTAGGCAGTGCAATCCCAGCTAGCAATATCAATGGTGCCCAGCTTCAATGCCATATATTGCTCTGCCCCAGGAATCCACAGTGTTTCTGCCCCTACCTTGGCAAACAGCTTATCAAATGGTGGGTTGAGCCTCATCCTCTTCCCCTTAAAGTCCTCTATGCTGTTGATAGGTTCCTTTCCATACAGACCCGGGTATTCGCCCCATGAAAAGTGGGTAAGCACGGTAACATTAGCCGGCTCTAGGGCTTCCTCCCATACATCATTTAACCCACTAGAGAAAAGTTTCCGGTAGACACACTCTGCACTACACTCAGGGGTATCAACAAAAGTGTAGGGATACCCGCACACCGAATCCAGGACCGGGTATGAACCTGAATAATAGCTAAGTTGACCCTGCCCCAGTGCCACTACCCCTTTACCAACAGCCTCCAGAATCTCTGAGGTAGGCACAATCTCAGCCTCGGCATATGGGGTAATGACTATTCGCCCCCCGCTGTCCTTGGCTATCTTGGCACACCACATAGGCATGCTTTTCTGTGATGGGTCTTCCCAGACATAAGCACCCTGACTCCTCCATTCATATACCTTTTCTGCCTCCTCCTCTTCTGCCGGTGCAGCACAAGCTGTCATAAATGGCAGAGCCGTAACTACTAATGCTAGGGAAATAACTCCTGCTATTACCGCTAATCGCTTTTTATTCACCTGAAACCTCCTTAATAAAATGCCTTGGTCCGCTAAATACTATAACTACTCTCCCATTTATCACCCCCTTCCATCAAGATTATTTATTAGCTCATCTTTCCCTTGAGTTAATATTCTATCCCCTCGCTGCCCTACCCAAAATTTTATATGGAATACCTACTCTCTAATTGTTAATGTAAGACTTTTATTCCCTGTTGTCAATACCGCTCCAATCAACATCCTTTCCCTTATTCTTAGTTCACCCGGGGAGTCAGCCTAACTTAAGCTCGGCGTATATGGGATATAGCCTATCAAGCGCCTCGTCAGCCTCCTCTTGAGTAATTACCAGCGGTGG
>DAOWJH010000058.1 GCA_030640495.1 Dehalococcoidia bacterium
CTACTTGCCGGAATCATTGCCGGGGAGGGGGGTTCAGGCTACGACCGATTTAAAGCCAAAGTGGAAGCGGCATCTGGGGGGGGAGATATGAGGTTGCCCCCCAGCGGTCAGAGAGCACTACCATCAAGAAAAATGCAAACCTAAAAAAGGTTTTTTAATCTTTTATTCGGGGGTGAATATATGAATTTAAGTGAAATGATAACCCTGGTGAGGAGAGATCTCAGGGATGAGGCTACCCCTTACCAGTGGTCAGATGACGAGCTAAGCAGGCACATTAACCATGCCTTAAAGGAGCTATCGGAGAGGGTGCCGTTGCCGGTGAAGGCTACCCTAGCTACCGTGAGCGGCAGTAGAGAGCTTGATATATCAAGCCTTACCGATAGGGTTATGGTTCAGGCGGTGGAATATCCTGTGGATGAACTCCCGCCAAAGTATCAGCAGTTTTCTATCTGGGGGGATACCCTGACCATAATAAGCGGGGAGGAACCTAATGGCTCCAACTGCTATATCTACTACGGCACGCTCCACAGCCTTGATGCTACCTCTACCCTTCCTGCCAAGTATGAAGACCTAATCGCTACCAGCGCCGCAGGCTATGCCGCTGTCAGCTGGGCAGCCCATGCTATAAACAGGGTCAATGTCGGCGGCGTTATGACGCCGAGGGAATACCGAATCTGGGGCAATGAGAGACTCAAAACCTTCAAGGAGGCACTGAAAAGGCTGGGCAGGAGACAGAGGATTAGAACCCAGCAGCTCTATAGTGAAAAATAGTCTGGAGGGGCAGTAAATAGCATAAAGTATAGAAGTGGCGGCGAGGAGCCAGTGAGATTGCCACGCCTTCGGCTGGCAATGACAAGGAAGGAGATAAGTTATGACTGTAAAAGAGAGACTCCCCAAGACCAAAGAGGGGTTGCCGAAAGAGGCGTTTGCTATTGTCGGCGACCCTGATGAGCCAGACACCTGGAAGTTGCCTCACCACACTAAAGCTATCTTCAGGGCGCTCAAGGGGAAGCTTGATATTGAGAAGACTGTTGACTGGGATAGGATGCCGGCGGCAGCGGCTGCCCTCTCCCCGGGTGGGTATAGAGGGCAAAGGGTAGATGCCAGCCCCGAGGCAATACTTAAGGCAGCCAAGCACCTGGCAGGGCACTACCGAAAAGCCAATAAGCCACTGCCCGATATCCTGGCAGCTTTGGCCTAAATGAAGATGAAGGAGTGGATAGAGTTTATAAAGGCTATCATCAGGCCGTTTATCATCATCTGGGGATTCATGGTCTATGGCATCTGCATTATGACTGAAGTGGAAGTACCCACCTTACTAGCTGGCTTAGTCTCAGTAGTGGTCATTGAATATTTTAGCGAGAGAGCAGTCAAGAGGTTTAAGGAGAATGGAAGGGAAAAGTAAGGGATGGCTGGAGCGCCTCTATAGAGTCTTATGGCTAAGGATAGGCGGACGGCCGTGGACATATATTATCCGGGATAGCTATCACAGCAAGCCGCTTATCTGGCTTGCCGTGGCAACTGCTCTCGGCATCCTGCTCGGTCATCTCTTCTGGGGAATGCCGTGGATAGCAGGGCAGTCGGGAAATTTGATGCTCCCCCTGCTTTGGTAAGTCAGTTTTATTGACCTCGCCCCCTTAGTCCCCCTCTCCTTAAAAGGAGAGGGAGGAGAAATTAAAAAAGATAAAAGTCTGAAGGAGGCTTACTGGAATTGAGAAGTTTATCATCAACCTTACTAGCTGCCCAGAAGCAGGCTACCAGAATCCCCTATGTCAGGGTGGAAGCCAAGAATAAGATTGCCGGAGTGGTCAGGCTTGACTGGGCAAGGCTCTATTCTGACTCGGAGGCTGATTACTTTCACGCCCTGACTATCCCCGATGATGGGTCAGTTATCAGGGTCAGGATAACCCCTCCAGCTGACTCAAGGAAGCTCTACCGCCAACGAGTGGCTGACCCGGGGCCATCATCGGACTTCAGTCAGTGGACATACTGTAACCAGTATGACGCGGTTATCGTGACTGCCACCTCCCTGGGAGCTGAGGTGTCTATATTCTGGATAAAAGGTGACCGGGGGGTTTATCAGCTAAAGAGCACCGACTATGGAGCTACCTGGGGGAGTGCTGAGCTTATTGATTACTGCCCCACCACCGCCATTTACGGCATAACTGCCGCCTATAAGCCAAACGGCGATATTGCCCTATTCTTTGCTGACCAGGCAACCCTCTATGTCAAGAAGTATGTAAGCGGTGAGTGGCAGAATAAAGCTGCCTGGGATAAGACCACCGGCGACCTGTCAGGAGTGGCTACCGTCTATAATAGCGACTGGAATCTCTTTATCACCGGGAAGGACCAGAACGGCAATTTTAAGCTGTGGTCGCTGGTATATGGTGATGGCGGTGAGGTATCCCCGGGTAGCTGGTCATCGTTAAAGGAGTTCGCCTCAGCACCATCAGATGGTAACTTTGAATACCATAGGGCATTTATGGATAAGCCGGATGTCTATCGGTGCTTCTTCATTGAGAGGTTTACTGGCACCGAAGCCTATAATCGCCCCTTCCGGTCATACTCCAGCGCCAAGTTCATTGATAATCTATGGCACGAGCCAGTGCCGTTTGAGCTGTCAAGCGAGTATGGTATGGCAATTGCCCATCATGGTGATTACTGCTGGCTGTCTACCCCTTGCGGTGTGTGGCGGGCTAAGTTAGCCGAGGAGAGTATTGATTTAACCGCTGATGTGCTGTCTTTAAGGCAGGAGCTTAGTGAAAGCCAGGGTAGGCTAATTGTTGAGCTACGGAATGACGATGGTCAATATGCCTCACCAGGAGAAGGGGAGCTATCAGTCCTTGACACAGGTTGTCAGTTAGAGGTCAGTCCCGGCTATGCTACCCCCGAGGGGAACGAGGTTAGCTCAGGTCAAGCCTTCTGGGTTAATGGCTATGAGCATATCTCGGCTGGCGGTAAGTCCAGTCTTATTTTATATGCTGCCGATGGCTGGGGGTTAATTGAAAATTGGAGAGCCAGACACCAGTTCCGATGGAATAAGGAAGCCGATGAAATGAATGTTAAGCAAATCGTTGAATTCATCCTAGCCAGAGCGGGATTGAAGCTTGAGGTTAAATCTCAATCATCGGTTATAACTAACTACTACCCCGACTTCGCCATCCATGCCGATAACCGGGGTGGTATTCTTATTAAAAAGTTGCTGTCATTCGTCCCCGATGTAGTGTTTATTGAGGGTAATGAGGTCTATGTGGTAAATCCCCAGCCGGCTGACAATTCGGCCTATTCCTACGGTTCGGCTCATCCCATATTTGAGGGCAGATACCGAAAGGGAGCCTGGGAGCTTAATCGGGTTCAAGTTGAGGGCTACGACCCGGTAAAGGGGGAGCCGGTGATTGCTGATTCCTTCTCGTGGACTCAGATAGCCAAGGTCTATGATAGGCTGAGCCAGCAGGAGGACAGGAACATAGATACTATTGAGAAGGCTCAAGAACGGGGAGAAGCCTACTTAAGACAGGCTGAAATAGAATCAGCCAGGGGGGCTATTAAAATCCCGGTTAATTGCGGTCAACAATTGTATGATGTCATTGATATAACTGACAACCGAGCCGGACTCAGTGGGGAGAAGAGGAGGGTGCTAGGGCTAAGCCTGATTTATAATCCTCGCCGCGGGGAATATGAGGAAAAGTTATCACTGGGGGAGGTATAGGGATTATTCATCTACCTCACCCCCTTTATCCCCCTCTCCTTTGAAGGAGAGGGGGAAGGAATCAATAAAGAGGGGCTAACGCCCCTCTTAGACACCCTTAATACCAGGTTATTCTTCAGGGGAGTAGGTTTTGAAGGAGGCTAATGGAGATGAGTGTGAGAAAGGCGGTGCTAAAGAGTTTCAACCCCGGTGACTACACAGCCACTATCCAGCTATCAGGCAGTTACAAGGCTTACCTGGAAGGTATTGCTGTAGCCAGAAACCTGCCGGCAGGGGAAATGGCTGTTGGCAGGAAGCTGGCGGTTATATTCTTTGATGAGCATAATATCAAGGAAGCAGTGGTGGTGGCAGTATATACCTAGTTTTTAAGTTATGCCCCTAAATATTCTGCCTTGCTCAACAGGGTATGAGTGCCACCGGGTTACTGAATAAAAAGCTAAGGGTTTGCTGGTCTGACAAACTTGTAGCCTATCCTGTGCTCGGTAACGATAATAGTCGGTGACTTAACACCATCCCCCAGCTTCTGCCTCAGGTGCTGAATATGCACCCTGAGGAGGTCTCGGGCGTCAATATATGTTTCTCCCCATACCTTTCTTAACAGGTTTTCATGGGTGAGCGGACGTCCCTCATTCCTAATGAGGTGGCAAAGCAACTTATATTCAGTGGAAGTAAGCTTTACTGGCTTCCCCTCTACCCTGACCTCGTTTCTGGCGAAGTCGACCGATAGTTTACCGCTAACAAAGGGGCGCTCCCCAGTAACCGGCAGCCCCTGGACACGGCGCAACACGGCTTGCACCCGGGCGAGCAGTTCAATATGGCTGAAGGGCTTTACTATATAGTCATCTGCCCCCAACTCGAGGCATCTAGCTATATCAGCATCCTCACCCCTTACCGTTAGCATTATCACTGGCACCTGGGAGAAGCGCCGTATCTGGCGCAGGACCTGAATGCCATCCATATCGGGCAGGCCTATATCCAGGATAGTCACATCGGGGTTCTCAGTTTCAATAAGCTCTAGTCCCCTGGCACCTTCGCTAGCTGAAACCACAGTAGCGCCGCTCCAGCGCAGTTGAAAGCATAGAGAGACAACCTCGGCAACATCGGGGGAGTCATCAATTACTACTACTTTCATATTAAACCTACAATGTCAGCACTTACTGACTACTTGATAAGGGCAAGGAGAAGAAGAAACTGCTGCCCTGCCCGACTGCACTCTTCAGCCAAATGTTACCACCGTGAAGCTCAACAATGGATTTAGCAATAGCCAAGCCAAGCCCGCTGCCAGTCAGCTTGCCTCCACCCTGCTTAATCTGGTAATAGGGCTGAAATATTCGTTCCTGTTCCGCAGGGGGGATGCCTATCCCGGTGTCACTTACCTGAACCACCAAGGTGTTGTTATCCTGCCAGGCACTTACCTTTATTTTGCCGCCTTTCGGGGTGAACTTGCTGGCATTGGCTACCAGGGTTAGCAGAACCCTCTCTATATACTGACTATCCGCCTTGACCGGGGGCAAAGAATCGGGCAATTCCAGGGTTAGAGACTGCTTTTCTTTTAGAGCTGTGGGGTAAAAAAGCGCCGCTACATTATGGATAACCTGCTCTATGGCAACAGGCTCAGGTTTAAGTTGGAGATTCCCGGTGAGTAATCTTTGCACTTCTAGGGCGTGAGGCAGCTTCTCATCTATGCTATGAGCATTTCGGATAATGCTTCGGATGAGCTTGCCAATCAAGCTCTCCTCGCCTTGCTGGAGTTCATCAGCAAGGAGTTCGGCGGCGGCAATAATAGCGGTGAGAGAGGTTTTAAGCTCGTGGATGGTAGCCGAGATAAATTCTGTCCCTTGCTTCTTCTGTTCCACCACTATTACTCTAACCTTTACTACCCAACTATTTGGCTGGGCTTCTCTGGTTGAATAATAGTTCGCCAAATGGCAAATGTCAATAGGCGATGGTGAGGTTGATGAACGATGAACAATGTCAATAAATCCATTTCCTTGACGATTAAAGCTAGGGGGTTATACAATGGCAGTGGTAAATAAGATGGCTAAGAAATACGATGTTATCATTGTGGGGGGTGGTCCGGCGGGTATCTTTGCCGCTTTAGAGCTGTCTCGGGCAGCCGACCTCAGTATTTTGCTTATAGAGAAGGGGGAGGATATTGATAAACGCACCAATCTGGTTTGCGGTTTAGGTGGGGCTGGAGCTTTTAGTGATGGTAAGCTAACACTATCATCACAGGTGGGGGGTCGGCTGAGGGATTACCTTGGGGAGAGTAATACCGAGACCCTGATTAAGTATGTTGATGATACCTACCTAAAGTTCGGCGCTCCAAATAAGCTCTACGGGGTGGGGGATGGGGTTGATGAGTTGCGCCGCCAGGCTTCTCTGGTGCAATTGCGGCTGATACCGGTGCCTCTTCGTCATTTAGGCACCGAGCGCTGCCGTTTGGTACTCAAGGCCATGCGGGATTACCTCACTCCACGCCTGGAACTTAGGCTTGAGGTAATAGCTTCCACGGTGATTGTTGATAATGGTGAGGTTAAGGGGGTTGAGACTAGTAGTGGGGAAAGGTTTGACTGTCATTATCTGATTCTGGCGCCGGGCAGGGAGGGGGCGGACTGGTTATCTACAGAAGCTAAACGACTTGGCCTAACCATGCATATTAACCCTATTGATGTTGGGATTAGGGTGGAGGTGCCAGTGGCAGTGATGGAAAAGTTGACCGATGTGCTACACGAGGCAAAACTGGAGTTCCTGTCAAAGAGCTTTGATGACCGGATTAGAACATTCTGTATGTGTCCGGCTGGTGAGGTGATTATGGAATCTACGGGGGGTTATGACCCGGTAATCACAGTTAACGGGCATAGCTATACCAACCGTAGAACTGGCAATACTAATTTTGCCCTGTTGGTGAGCACAACCTTCACCGAGCCATTTCGGGAGCCTATTGCTTATGGTAAGTATCTGGCCAGGCTGGCTAATATCCTTAGTGGTGGGGTGCTGGTGCAGCGCCTGGGTGACCTGATGCAAGGTCAGCGTTCTACCCCAGGGCGTATTGAGCGGGGTTTAGTTCACCCCACCTTAAAGAGTGCTACCCCTGGCGACCTTAGCTTTGTCCTTCCCTATCGTCACCTGAGCGGGCTGGTGGAGATGATTCAGGTAATGGATAAGCTAGTTCCGGGTGTTGCCTCACCCCACACCCTGCTTTACGGGGTTGAGGTGAAGTTCTATTCTTGCCGACCTCAACTCAGCCCCAGTCTGGAGACCGAGGTTAGCAATATGTTTGCTGCTGGTGATGGAGCTGGTATTAGTCGTGGTTTAGTCCAGGCTTCAGCTTCGGGCGTAGTGGCGGCTGGCGAGATATTAAGGAGGAGCGGGCATTAGGAATACCCGGGGATTGCCACGCCTTCGGCTCGCAATGACAGGGAAAGGGAACAATGTGTCACCAATCATATGAACGAGCACAGTTCCTTGACAGAATGGCTTATGCTGTCTAAAATACGATGGTATAAGATTATTTTATTAACCTTCCCTTAATAAACAAGGTATTATAAGTGAGGTTAAAAAAGGAGAGTGAGGCTATGTGGCGAATGTAGTCGCCGGTGATAACGAGAGCTTTGAGAGTTTACTCAAACGATTTAACAAAAGGGTGCAGTCGGATGGTATCCTAGCTGAATCACGCCGTAGAGAACACTATGAGAAGCCCAGCGTTAAGCGTAAGCGGAAGGCAGCAGCTAGGAGACGCAAGACGGCTAGAGCATTGAGAAGGTAGCAAATATCTTTTGCTGGTTTTAAATGGAAGCGGATTTAAAACAAAAATTAGCCGATGACCTTAAGCAGGCAATAAGGGGTGGAGACAAGGTAAGGCGCTCAGTCATCCGATTGGTGATGGCGGCGGCTAAAAATGCTGAGATTGCCCGGCAAGCCCCTTTAGATGATACAGCCCTGCTTGGCATTATTGCCAAGGAGATTAGGCAGCGCAAGGAGAGTATTGAAGCCTTCAGGCTGGGAAAGCGCGATGACCTGGTGGCTCAAGAAGAGGCTGAGCTGGCTATACTTCAGGGATACCTGCCGGAACAGATGACCAGGGAGGAAATTATAGCCGAGGCTCGCCAGGTTATTGAGGAGGTAGGGGCAGAGGGGCTTGGTGACAAGGGAAGGGTCATGCCCAGGCTTATTACCCAGCTTAAAGGCAGGGCGGATGGGCGAGAGATAAACGCAGTAGTAACCGAGCTATTGGGTTCATAGTATGATTGATGATAAGTTCAAAGGAAGAGATATTTTGATGGAGGGGCATTAGCTCCTCTTAAATTTTTAAGCAGGCAACGGGAAATCTAATGCATAGGGTCGAAGTTTACCTTAAGAGCTACCTACCGGATGCGAGAGGGCTTAGTCTGGTCAGGGATATACATGACCTGAGCATAACCACAGTCTCCAATGTTCGGGTGGTAGATGTATATTGGCTGGATGCCGATTTAACGCCTGAGGCGCTGGACGTGGTTTGTCGTCGCCTTCTCGCCGACCCGGTGACCCAGGAATACCGGTATGGGCGAAGTCGCCAACCTGAAGGTAATGTTGGCATTCACTACTACACTATTGAGGTTGCTTATAATGCCGGGGTTACTGACCCAGTTGAGGGCACTGTTATCAAAGCGCTCCAGGATTTGGGTGTGGGGGAGGTCAGGGGGGTTAAAACAGCCAAGCGATACCTTATTGAGGGACGACTGAACGAGCCACAGCTAGAGGCTATATGCAGTAAACTACTGGTAAACCCCATTATCCAGCATGTGGTTGAGCAGGAGGAGTCACGGTTTCTGGAAAACCCCCAGTATAAATTTAGGTTAAAGCAGGTAGACGTCTCGCAGATTGGGCAGCAATTTGGCTTTAGCGAAGATGAACTTCAGGCTATCATAGCCTATTTTCAGAGGCAGGGTCGGAATCCCACCGATGTAGAGCTAGAAACACTGGCACAAACCTGGTCAGAGCACTGCGTCCATAAGACATTCAAAGGCAGAATCAAGTTTGGCGAAGTAACCATAGATAACCTGCTCAAGAATACTATTATGAAGGTAACCGAGGAGCTAAACAAGCCGTGGTGCCTTTCCGTTTTTGAGGATAATGCCGGGGTGATTGATTTTGATGGCCGCTGGGCGCTGTGTTTTAAGGTTGAGACCCACAATCATCCCTCGGCGGTTGAGCCCTATGGAGGAGCAGCTACGGGGATAGGTGGGGTGGTTCGTGACCCCCTTGGCACAGGCTTAGGCGCCAAGCCAATATTGAATACCGATGTGTTCTGTTTTGCTCCCCCTGATTTTCCCTATGAAAAGCTACCTAAGGGGGTGTTGCATCCCCGTCGTATATTTAAGGGGGTCAGAGCGGGAGTAGCCGACTATGGCAATCGTCTGGGAATACCTACTCTTAACGGCGCTATACTCTTTGATGACCGCTATGTGGCTAATCCGCTTGTTTTCTGTGGCACATTGGGGTTAATGCCCAAGAAATTTTCCCAGAGAGGTCAGCAGCAGGCTGGTGATTTGGTGGTACTGGTTGGGGGCAGGACGGGACGAGATGGAATACATGGGGTAACCTTTGCCTCGGAACAGCTTACGGGAGAGTCAAGCACCACTTCTTATAGCTCGGTTCAGATAGGCAATCCCATTGTGGAGAAGAAGCTTATTGATGTTCTACTTCAGGCGAGAGACCGTGGGCTGTACTCAAGGATAACCGATTGTGGGGGTGGGGGGCTTTCCTCAGCGGTAGGCGAGATGGGAGCTAATACTGGGGTAAGCGTTTATCTGGATAAGGTTCCACTAAAATATGCCGGGCTGTCTTACGCTGAGATATGGGTGTCTGAATCCCAGGAGCGAATGGTTCTGGCTGTCCCGCCACACTGCGTTGAAGAACTACTAGCCCTTTTTGCCAGCGAAAATGTAGAGGCAGTGGTTATTGGTGAGTTTACTAATGACCGACGACTTCAGCTTTTTTACCAGGGAAACCTAGTGGGTGACCTTGATATGGAATTCTTACACGATGGCCGACCCCAGGTAAAGAGAGAGGCAGTGTGGGAACAGCCGCAGTATGTTGAGCCTGATTTTGCCTGCCCCCCCGATTTAGGTAAAGCTTTGCTTAAGATTCTTAGTTCGTGGAACGTATGCAGTAAGGAATGGGTAATACGCCAATATGACCATGAGGTGCAAGGGGCTAGTGTTCTCAAGCCTCTGGTGGGAAGGGATAATGACGGACCGGGTGATGCAGCTATTATCAGGCCAGCCTTAGATTCTGAAATGGGGGTAATCGTCGCCAATGGCATAAACCCTAAATATGGGGAGATAGACCCCTACTGGATGGCGGCATCGGCTATTGATGAAGCGTTGAGGCAGATTGTGGCGGTTGGCGGTAATCTGCGTAAGGTAGCCTTGCTTGATAATTTTAGCTGGGGTGATGTAGAGCAGCCAAACATACTTGGCGCTCTGGTCAGGGCTGCTCAGGCTTGTTACGATATGGCGCTGGTCTATGAGACCCCTTTTATTTCGGGCAAGGATAGCCTGTATAACGAGTTTCAATATAGCGGCAAGATTATCTCTATCCTCCATACCCTGCTCATCTCGGCTATCAGTGTTATGGAGAATGTGAACCGAGCCATATCCATGGATTTTAAGAAAGCCGGCAACTTGATTTATATTGTCGGTACGACCCAGAATGAGCTAGGTGGGTCTGAATATTTTAGAACTCATGGTCTTATAGGAAATAGGGTGCCTAAGGTGAATCCAAAGCTTGGGAAGGAGCTGATGTATCGCCTAAGCATGGCTACCGAGAGGGGCTTGGTTAGAGCCTGCCACGACTGTAGTGAGGGGGGCATCGGTGTTGCCATCGCTGAGATGGCTTTTGCCGGAGGGCTAGGAGCAGAAATCTATTTGAAGTCGGTTGCTCTGGGCGAGTCAATAGACAGGGATGACTTTATCCTTTTCTCGGAATCAAACAGTCGGTTCTTGGTAGAAGTGGCACCAGAGAATAAGGGTGAGTTTGAAGAGATAATGAGCAGCATCTGCTTTTGTAATATCGGTCAAGTTACCGATTCCGAGGTGCTGGAGATATATGGTCTGAGTGGCAGGAAGGTTTTATCGGAACCAATTAGCCAGTTGAAGGAGGCGTGGCAGAAGCCGATTAGGTGGTAAAAGTAGATGGCTAAGGTAAGAACATTAATACTACGGGCGCCAGGGACGAATTGTGATGCTGAAACTGTCTTTGCCTTCCAGCAGGCTGGAGCAGAAGTATGCTCAATTCATATTAACCAGCTAATTCGTGGTGAGCAGCAGCTTTCAGATTACCAGATAATGGTTATCCCTGGTGGTTTTACCTATGGCGATGATATCGCCGCGGGTAAGGTACTAGCCAATGAGCTAAGTTTAAAGCTTGACGAAGATATAAAGAGGTTTATTGAAGATGGGGGGCTGATTTTGGGTATTTGCAACGGCTTTCAGGTGCTGGTGAAGGCAGGCTTTCTGCCCGGGGTATCGGATGGTGGTTCGCCACCGTTAACTTTGGCGGCTAATGATTCGGGTAAATTTGAGTGTCGCTGGGTACAGCTGTGGGTGAATGAGGAGAGCCCTTGTGTATTTACTAAAGGGATAAGCAGTATGTATCTTCCAGTTGCCCATGCTGAGGGGAAGGTTGTGGCTGACCCCGAGGTCTTGCCCGAGTTAAATGTAGTCCTATATTACACTGACCAGTATGGAAACAGCCAAGCTGGCTATCCGTATAACCCCAACGGCTCAGTGGAGAATATTGCTGGTATTTGTGATACTTCAGGGCGTGTTTTTGCCTTGATGCCGCATCCTGAGCGTTATATTCGGGGCACGCAGCACCCCCAGTGGACAAGGCTCGGCGCCAAAAAGTATGGCGATGGCTTCCAGATTTTTATAAACGCGGTAGAGTGGGTTCAGAGGTTGTGAAATTAGCCCTAGTGCAGTGCTCTTTCTAGCTCCACTTCAAGGTGAGCCAGCTTAGTGCCTGAATCCAGTATTGCCCAGGGTAGTTTTTGAGCAAAATCCCACCTCTGGTGAGCATAGAAATCAATATCCAGATGGCATTTGGCTACAGCTTGACGCCAGCCGGATAGCGATACCTCCTCTATATTAACCAGCACCTCGGCTACTTTAGTGTCGCCCCGGGCTAAGACTCCCTGAACCTGACTCCAAGCCGGGCTTTCCCATTTAAGCTCAATTCCTTTTGGGGGAAGGCTTTTTTTGAGTAGAGATAGACGGCGATTTAGGATGGGGGGCGGGGTCACAGGTAGCCACTGGAAGGGTGTGCCTGCCTTGGGGACAAAGGGGGAAATATTGAGCGTAATGCGGGTGCCACTTTGCCGCCGGTCAAGTATGCTCTTGCAGTGAAGGGCCAGGTTTATGATTTCCTCTACATCTTCATCAGTTTCTGAGGGTAAGCCGAGCATGAAGTAGAGCTTGAGCTGTTTGAGGTTGTACTCAGCGACTTTGCCTACTGACTCCAGAATATCATCTTCAGAGATGCCTTTTTTAATAATCTGGCGCAGGCGCTGGGAACCAGCCTCAGGGGCAAGAGTAATGGTTTGTGCTCCTCCCTCGGTCAGTTCCCTCAATACTATGCGGGAAAGGGGCTTCACTCGCAGTGAGCTGGTGGAGAGACCAGCCCCCATCTGACGCAGCTTAATCAGCAGATCCTCTATCTGAGGATGGTCGGAAACAGCAGGTCCTATTAATCCCAGGCGCTTTCTATACTTAAGCCCTAGCTTAGCCTGAGATATTAGCTTATCCAGGGAGCGAAAGCGCATAGGGCGAAAGCTATTGCTGACAAGGCAAAAACGGCAACCCCAGTTGCAGCCCCGCTCTACCTCAATGAGGTATAAGTTGCCTAACTCAGTGTCGGGGGTGAGTATAGTGGAGGCAACAGGTAAGTCATCCAAATTTGCTGCCCACTGGCGAACCACAGGAGCCCCAGAGTGTGCTAAAGGCACATAAACACCAGGTAGTGAGGCTAGCGCCTTAAGCAAATCGGAGCGCTTACCGTTAATGCCCTCAGATAGTACCGGCAGTATGATGGGAAGCATTGGCTCTGCCTCACCAATACAGAGACAATCAAAGAAGGGGGATAAAGGGAGGGGATTAGCTATGATGCAGGGACCACCAGCTATAACTAATGGATGCCTCTCATCACGGTCAGCAGCATAAAGGGGTATGCCACTGGCGTTAAGGAACGACACTACGTTAAAGTAATCAAGTTCATAGGTGATGGAAAAGGCAAGGACAGCAAAATCGGAAAGTGGTCGCTGGGATTCCAAACATAGGGGAGGAATTTGTTGAGCTCTATTTTCCCTTTCCCAGAAGGCTCGCTCACAAACGATTCCATTGTAACTGTTGAGCAAACTATAGATGGTATGAATCCCCAGGTTAGACATGCCTACATAGTAGGAGTTGGGGTAGATAAGGGCAATGGGGAGTCTGCCCCCCCAATCCTTGATGATAGTGCCCTGTTCCCGGGAAAGCCGCTGCCTAGCTTTTTTAATTTCATTCCAACCCATAAGGCTATTTACTGACTTTTTATTTATTTCCAGCAGCCCTTGAGAAACCGAGCGTTTATGGTTAGTACTTTATCGGCTACTACCCTTAGCTGGCGGGAAGTCCGCTCTTTACCAAACAAGGCAACCTCTACATTCTTGCCATTGTCCTTTACTGCCTGGAGAGCGCCTACATAGTCATTATCGCCGGCGACCAGAATAGCCACCTCATAATTGTTCTTAAAGCTGTGAGTTATCAAGTCAGTAGCTAATTGTATGTCAACCCCCTTTTCGTAAGGAGGGGTGTTAGGCCAGTTGTTGTAAACGAGGCGGCCTAAACGCAGCTCACAGTAAGGTATGGCACTGACACTGGCAAAGAATGCCTGCTGGTCGCGGTATCGCTCTGGCTCCTCCTTATGGCCTACCTTAGCGTTATAGTAGTAGATTCTTACCAACCGACGCTTGTCCAAGAGCTTCTTACCGAGCTTACCCATGTCTATATCAGCTCTATTGAAAAAGCTCTTGAGGGAGTGGTAGAGGTTACTGCCATCAATGAATATCATTACCCTGTCTAGTGTATCCGTCATACTTCACCTCCCCTTCATGTTGTGTTTTCTCAATTATATAGCCTATTGGGGGTAATTGCGAATGAGGAGAGTGGTGTGAGGTGAACAGGGGATAACCGACAGGTAGGGCGGCAGCC
>DAOWJH010000011.1 GCA_030640495.1 Dehalococcoidia bacterium
AGCTCTCAGACAAACTCGGCTAAGTGCCCACAATATAATTCAGGAGGGAATAACAATGGGGTTTAAGGTTCTTTATACCTTTCCTACCAACCAGAGAGGGATGGATATTGTCCGCGAGGTAGCCACTATCAAAATCCTAAGAAACCAGTATCCCCCGCTCAACCCGATAACAGAGGACGAAGTCTTAGCGGAAATAGCTGAGGCTGATGCCCTGGTTAATGTAAGGTCGGTACCAACCAACAGGAGAATAATTGAAGCGGCTAAGAATCTGAAAATAATTGCCAGGCATGGACTTGGCTATGAATGCGTTGATGTAGAGGCTGCCAGCCAGCGGAGCATTCTGGTAACTAGGACGGTTGGGGAGGGTCCATACCCCGTAGCTGAGCATGCGATAGGCTTTTTGCTTGCTCTAGCCAGGAGATTTATTCCAGCAAATACCTCAGTTAAGAGTGGGAAATGGGAAACATATAAGTTCATTGGCAGCGAGGTGCGAAATAAGACTCTGGGAATCATCGGTCTGGGAGGAATAGGCTCCGAGGTAGCCAGAATTGCTAGATTAGCATTTCAAATGAGGGTAATTGCACACGACCCATATATTTCGGAAGAGAAAGCTAGAGATGTTGGAGTGAAGTTGTTAGACCTCCATAGCCTCTTACGGGAATCTGACTATATATCCGTTCATGCCGCCGCAACCAAAGAAAGCAAGGGAATTCTGGGAGGGGAAGAATTCAATCTCATGAAAAAGGGGGCATTCATAATAAACTGTGCCAGAGGAAAGCTAATTGACGAGAAGGCACTCTATGCCGCCCTTGTCAGCGGGAAGGTGGCGGGTGCAGCTTTAGATGTTCTTGCTGAAGAGCCTCCACCGAGGGATAACCCAATCCTCAAATTAGAAAATGTGATACTGACGCCTCATGTTGCCGGAACTCCTGAGGAGTCATTAGAGAGGATGGCAATCTCGGTGGCTGAAAACGTAGCTGATGTTTTGAGAGGTCAATTGCCACAAGTTGAAGCCGTGGTTAATAAATCTGTATTAAAAATGCCCCCGTGGAATGAAATGAGAGAAGCTGACTGAAACTGCCATGAAGCCTACCCTATTTCCCTACCCCCCAACAACCAAAATTGTTACCCATCATTGGTGGGCTTTGTGATACTCCAAGAAGGTAAGCAACCCGGCGATGCTCTTAGCATCACAAATACTGCCTGAGGTAATAAGACTGGAAATCTGACCAAGCGGCACCCGGATTAATCTGATGTTCTCGGTATCCTCAGCCTGCAGTTGGCTAGGGGTAAGGTCGGTAGCCAGATAAAGGTGAAGATATTCAGTGCAGTAACCCGGCGTAGAGTAAAAGCCACCTAACCTCTCCACTTTTTGGGGGAGGTAGCCTGTTTCCTCGGCTAATTCACGGCGAACAGTAGTCACCGGGTCTTCACCGGTTTCAATGCCACCAGCCGGTATCTCTAATAGCTCCCTCTCCACCGGCTTGCGAAACTGACTAACCAGCAGCACATTATCATCAGCGTCAATGGCGATAATGGCTACACAATCGCTATGCTCCACAATCTCCCGTGTGGTCTCCCGACCACTAGGCATCTTGACCGTATCAACCCGCAGCTTTACCGCTCGCCCATCATAGATTAGCTGGCTAGATAGCGTTTTCTCCACCAAGTTAAGCCCCCACCTCCAAGCGATAAACAAGAGCTGCCTCATCACAATCGGGGAATTTGGGGCAACGGTAGCACTCAGACCAGACCTTGTGCGGCATCTCCGCTTTATCTATTAGGGAAAAGCCACACTTCTCAAAAAAGGCTGGTTTATTGGTGAGGCAAAAAACAGTGGAAATACCAAGCTCCCTAGCCTCATTAAGGCAGGCATCTACCAGCTGGTTGCCAATTCTCTGCTTCTGGTTACCCTCAAGCACCACCAGCGACCTTATTTCAGCTAAGTCCGACCAGCTAATATGCAGGGCGACACAGGCAATCACCCGCTCACCCCGCCTAACTACAAAAAAGTCCTTGATACTTTCGTATATCTCGCTCAGCGGACGAGGTAGCATATCGCCCCTATCAGCAAAGGAGTTAATCAACTCACGCATCTGGGGTGCATCTTTGATTCTGGCTTTTTCTACTGGATTCAACCTACTGCTTTCCTTTCAATTTTTGCTCCAGAGAGCCATAGAAAGAGGTCTCTGGGTGAATTCTTAAAAAACGAGTCCTGTTAGAGCTAAGCTTTATGGCAATAATGGCACCGCTTGCCAGTGGTAAATTTATATGACCATCAATGCTTAATGTCGCCTGATGGACAGTGCTAATGCGTAGTTTTACTACCACTGTAGGTGGTAAAACCAGAGGGTAAGCCGGGCTAAGGTGAGGCAGTATTGGTAACAGCAGAAACTCTTTAGCCTGCGGATGGAGAATAGGACCACCGACCGCCAGTGAGTAGCCGGTGCTGCCGGTGGCTGTAGCCACAATCGCCCCGTCAGCCTTATAGGTGGTTAGTGGCTCACCATCAATGCTGGCTTCCACATAGATTACCCGGGCTATTGCCCCCCGCGCCACCACTACATCATTCAGGGCATAAAATATACGGGGTGGCTCATGCTCCTGGTGGGGAGGGCAAAGCTCTGCCTCAAGCATAGCCCGCTCATCAATCCAGCCCTCTCCGGCCAACAAGGCAGGTAGCTTAGCCTGAGCCTCATCAGTGCTGAGTTCAGTCATAAACCCCAGCCTACCTAGATTTATCCCGGTAATAGGGGTTAGCCGGGGAACTACTGTCTGAGCCGCCCGCAGAATAGTGCCATCACCACCAACAGTAAGAATTAAATCGGTATCGTTTACCTGAGCTCTAGCCTTCTCCCCTTCCCAAGCCGAGCATAGCCAAACAGAAACGCCCCTTGAGCTTAAAAACTTTTCCAGTTTTTTAGCCAGGGTATAAGCAGCCTTAATCATCGGGTGGTAGAGAATACCAATTCTTTTAATAGCCATAACTGCTTTCCAATAATTAATGAATGCATCACTGTGAGGGTAAGTGAAGTGTAACATTGGCAATCTGGGGGTGTCAAGGCTAGAGTCAGGCCAGCCCCAGGTTACTATGGGCTAGGAGGTGTTTCTTTCGCCCGCCTAAACTCTTTGATGGCGATAACTATACTACCCACCACCCCGACTAAAAACCCTACTGGGCATACAACGGTTGCCATCACAAAGAAGAACGGCTCGTCTCCCCCCTTCCAAAAATCGGCACCAAACCAGTAGATAGGCAGACCATAAATAGCATTGTGCAATAAGAAGCTGACAAAAAATCCGGCGGAGGAAGCCCCGGTCAATATGAAGAACTTTTTAAGCTTTCCTCTCACTTTTTCCCTCACAGTTAAAAATATCAACGCCACACCTAACAAAAAGAAGACTGTCCCCGAAGCAATAAGAAAAGCAAAACCCATAAGTAATTCTCTAGCTGCTGGAATCAAAAACACACTAGCGATTACTACAAAAACCCCGACTAATGCCCAGAATATTGGCCAGCTTAACCTTCGCTTCATTTTGTCTTACTCCCCAGAATAATTCTGGCACTTGGTATAGCTATCAGCAAAGCAGCAATAATGAACAGCCAGCCCGTCCATATCGGCAGCCAAATAGCCAATAATATACCCAGCCCCACCCCAAAGAGGAACTTACCGGTAACGTGCATGAAGAGGTAGGGATTTGGCATCCGCCTAAGTTTCTCTATCTTATCACCAAACCAGCCCATTACTCACCTCCTTTAACCTTCATCTCAGCAAGATTGTGTAAAGAGTAAAGCTACGCCAACACAAAGTACCACAATACCAACCCCCAGCAAGATATACAGGATGCGGAGGCGTCGTTCATCCATATTCTTAACCCTTTACCCTCCTGTCGCTGTTTCTACGCTTACGGTAAACAACCTTGCCGAGCCGCTTAATTGCCCTGCCCGACTTAAACCTGTTCAGATTAACAAAACCCTTGGTTCTATTCATAGACTACCCGCCTTCGTCATGCGCTTCAGTATCGCCTTCGGGTAATTTTTAAACGTATTTTCATCAGGCAATATATATCTGGCACATTTGCCTCTCAGTCATAAGACAAACGAGTTTTCTCATCAGCTAATGTTGGTTGAAGGAGCTCTTTCCATTTTGGCGAAGCCCATGTTTTCAGCTTCATATGCACGTTATAGTATTTTTGGGGAATTGGGTGCGTCCCAATAACCACCCCTATCCCATATCTTTCTCTGATAAAATTGCGGAAATAGGTTATGTATGGACACGGGGGATAGCCGACAACCAATCCGGTGGCAAGGTGGATAACCTGGGCTCCATTCTTCTTCATTTCCTCCGGAGCGTATTCAACATTTCCACCAGGGTGACCACCACAAGTGGTGAACCCAACCAGCTCCACCTCCTGTGCATCATAAGTACTGAACGCCCCTTCTCTATTGCGCAGGGCTCTTAGGCATTTGCCTCCAGCACACGTATGGTAGCGGTCGCAGATAATAATTCCAATTTTAGTTTTATCCTTCATTCTACCTCCTCTTATTAGATTAAATTGCGAATAATAAACATATAGATGGCTCTAGGTTCGCCTAATCCGCCAATCTCAGACTAAGTGTAGCCTCTGCTTCAACTAGCTTCATCATAATATGGTATCAACTAGCGCTTAACCAAGCTGGCTATCCGCTTCCCAAACTGCCTGCATCCGGCTATACATTTCTCATCTGGCGCTTCAATTGAAACTGCTCCGAATGAGCCTGATTGGTGACCGACTATCACCATCCGGTGCATTAACATAGCCTGGATAAGGGAAAGCAAGGTCGTCTCATTGCCACCATCTATACTCCCAGAAGAGGTAAAGGCAGCGCCAATCTTATTCCGAAGCTTGTCAGGATAGATTTCAATAGACTTATCAATAAGCGCCTTCATCTTGTCAGACATAGTGCAGAAACGGGTTGGTGAGCCCAGGACTATAGCATCAGCAGCAATGAGGTCATCTAAACCTGTGTTATCCACGCTCTTAACCTCAGCATCAAGCCCAGCCTCCTTTATTCCGTCACCGATGGCTCTTGCCATCTTCTCAGTATTACCTGTTTTAGAATCATAGACCACTAAAGCCTTAGGCATCTGGTACCTCCTTTGCCATCGCCAAAGCCGTCTTGCTGGCTTTGTAATGGCACATACTTATTTTGACTATTATACAGTGAGCCAACTAAAAAAAGAAGCTGTTTTTGAAAAAAGAGCCCATGGTGTTGACAACACTGATAAAGGGTATTAGAATTCACTGCCAGCATATGGATATCATATTATGGAATACTTGGGACATAAGCCTCAATAATACGACTTTGAGGCAGAGGAGGGAGCATGACAACAAGTAAGTTAGTAAAGACAATAATCTTTATCGTGCTGCTCATTGGAGCCAGCTGCTATTTGGGCATTATATGCCAGCAAATCGGGGGCTTGGGTGATACTATCCTCTCCCTCTCCATAGATGCACTGTACCCCTTCCTCTGGCTGTTACTGGCTCTGGGTTTAGTAGCCATAACCGCTGGGCTTGTTGCTGCGCTAGTTCGCCCTCTGTGGCTGTGCTTTGTCGCCTTTGCTCTTTCTAGCTTGGCTGCGCTCTTCCTTTGGGGACTAAACCTGATTGGCATTGGGCTGGCCGTGATATACTTCCTGGCTGGACTCATCTACAGCCTGGGTGTGGCTAAGGGGCTCAAGGAGCGCATAGCTTTCTCGCTGCGTCCTATCCGGGAAAATCAAACTATACTGCTTACAGTGATGATAATAGCAGCCTGCGCCTGCTTTTATTCTGGGTATGCAGCCCAAATTGAGAGGGAAGGTTTCAGTATCCCACCCGTTGCCATCAATATGGTTATGGAAATAGCCGAGGGGCAGATTGAGGCGAGTGCCGACCTCACCCCGGAGCAGAGGGAGCAGGTTATGGCTGAATTTAGAGAGCAGTTTGAACAGCAAGTGGAAAACACGATAAAGCCCTATCAACAGTTTATACCTATAGGCATTGCCGTTATGATGCTGAGTATCCTCATGACCGTGATTACCCTTGTTTCATGGTTACCAATTCTAATTCTGAGAGCCGTCTTCGCCATTCTGGGTGTGTGCCATGTAACCACGGTGGTAACGGAAACGCAAGAAGTTGAAAGGCTAATTATAGACTAGCCTGGCGTTTTTCCCGGGAGTTCAGTTTAACCTCACTCCCTAACCCCCCTCTCCTTTAGAAAGGAGAGGGGGAAATTATTTAGGAAAAATTATTGTCTTTAAGGGCTAAAAATATTGACTTTTCAATTGTAATGCGTTATTATTCTTGTTTATTCAAAATAGAAGGAGGTAAAAACAATGGCAACCTATGTTATGCTCACCACTCTCACTGATGAGGGCAGGAAAACCATCAAAGAAAAACCAGAGAGGATTAAGGAGGTCAATAAAGAAGTAGAGAGCATGGGGGTGAAAATACTGGCGCAGTATGCCCTTCTAGGTCAGTATGATTTCGTGAATATCCTAGAGGCTCCTAACAATGAGGTTATGTCCAAAGTGGCAATAGAATTAGGCGCCAGAGGAACCCTGCAAACTACGACCCTGGCGGCAATGACTCTTGATGATTTTATCAAGAGCTTGAAGAAGTAGCTTTTTGAGGAAGTGTTCATCATGACTAGTTCTGAACTTAAGACGGAAGTCCGCCCCATGATTCTTGAGGATCTGGATGCCATATTTTCGATTGACCATAAGATAAGGAGAATGGGGAAAGCTATTACCTACGCAAATCTCACGACTGAACGTATTTTTACGATTGACAGGCATGTAGGTCGTCTGGCGAAACCGAGTAGCTATGTAGATTTGATCACTGGAGATGTATCAGGGCTCCTTGACCTTGGCTTTGTAGCTGAGGTTGAAGGTCATGTTCGTGGCTTCATTCTGGGCCGGGTAGCACATGCCGGGGAACCTCCCACTGAAGAAGGTTGGATTCTGATTGTCGGTGTTCATCCAGATTACTTGCAGAAAGGCATTGCCACTGAGTTGGTCAATGTGATATGTGAGAAGTATCGTTCCAAAGGTATCAAGAAAGTGCGGGTACGAATAGAACAGCGTGACAAAGAGCTTCTTGGTTTCGTCGAACACATGGGCTTTAGTGTTGGCCACCTTATAGACTACTGTAAAACCATGTAAAGACGGTTAATCATTGAAGCCAGGGAGGTGTTACCACCAGAAAAGCGAGGCAGTTTATCATCAGAGG
>DAOWJH010000060.1 GCA_030640495.1 Dehalococcoidia bacterium
CTGCTGAGATAGTAACCGACCTGGAATTAGCCGATAAGATGACCTTTGTGTCCACCGGCGGTGGTGCCTCACTTAGGTTCTTGGGCGGTAAAACATTGCCCGGGGTGGAGGCATTACTGGATAAGAAGATATAAAGAGAGTCAAAGAGAGGCGAAATCTCTCTTACATAACACTTCCCCTCTCCTTCAAAGGAGTGGGGGATAAAGGGGGTGAGGTTGATTATAATTAATTTAGAACTAATAAAGTCCATTGCTATGCCCTCACCTACCAGGATTGTGTTATTAGTCATTGATGGCTTGGGTGGACTGCCCCACCCCCAAACCGGCAAAACAGAGCTGGAGACGGCTGATACCCCCAACCTTGACCAGTTAGCCACCGAGGGCATATGCGGCCTTATTGACCCCGTCAGCCCCGGGATAACCCCAGGTAGCGCACCAGGCCATCTGGCTTTGTTTGGCTATAACCCTGTCAGCTTCAATATTGGTCGTGGTGTGCTTGAGGCAATTGGTATAGATTTTGACCTTCAGCCGGAAGATGTGGCGGCTCGTGGCAACTTCTGCACTGTGGATAAAGCTGGCTTGGTTACCGACCGCAGGGCAGGTCGCATCTCTACCAACCAGTGCTCTGAGCTGTGCCGGTTGTTAGATGGATTAGTAATAGAGAATGTCAAAACTCTTGTCTGCCCGGTAAGGGAGCACCGCTTTATAGCCGTGTTTCGGGGGAAGGCACTCGTCTCCGACGTCACTGATTCTGACCCCCAGCAGATAGGCGTAGCCCCCAGGATAATTACCCCCCTGCGCCCGGAAGCCGACAGGATGGCTAGCATTGCTAACCAATTTATAACCCAGGCAAAAGAGATATTAGCCGACCACTATCCAGCTAATATGGCTCTCCTTCGCGGCTTCTCCCAGCAACCCCATTTCCCAACAATGGGCGAGGTCTATAAATTGAAGCCAGCCGCCATTGCCAGCTATCCTATGTATCGGGGACTGGCTAAGTTGGTTGGTATGGAGGTTCTGGAAACGGGGGCTACCATTGAAGATGAATTCGCTACCCTAAAGCAGAATTATACTAATTACGACTTCTTCTTCTTACACATAAAAGGAACTGATAGCGCCGGTGAGGATGGTGACTTTGACCGAAAGGTCAGGGTTATTGAGCAGGTTGATACCGCTTTACCCCAGTTAATGAACCTTAAGCCTGATGTCATTGTGGTTACTGGTGACCACTCAACACCAGCCACGCTCAGAGGACATAGTTGGCATCCCGTGCCTCTCCTCCTGCATTCCAGGTGGTGCCGTCGTGATAAAATAAGTCAGTTCTCAGAATCAGCCTGTGTCCTTGGCGGACTGGGGCGATTTCCAGCCACTCACATTATGCCCCTGGCTATGGCTAACGCCCTGAAACTGACCAAATTCGGGGCTTAGTCGAGTTAAAAAGAGCGGAGGCTATCTTCTACAGCTAGTAAAAAGGGGAGTTAAAGAGGGGGCTTTGCCCCCTCTTAAGAAAAAACCTTCCCCTTCCCCTTATCAAGGGGAAGGGGATAAAGGGGATAGGGTTCAAAACAAATTAGGAGACCAAAATGCGCATTCCAATGATTGCTGGCAACTGGAAGATGAATACCACTATAAACGAAGCCATTCAATTGGTCAGTGAAATCCGCTGGAAGCTTGGTGCCATAGACAATGTTGACAAGGTAATTTGCCCCCCCTTTATTTCTCTGGCTGCAGTAAGCGAGCTAATCAAAGGAAGCTCCATTAAACTGGGGGCGCAGAACCTCTATTTTGAGGATAATGGTGCCTATACCGGGGAGATTTCTCCGCTTATGCTGGCTGACCTGTGTGAACTCGTTATTATCGGGCACTCTGAGCGCAGGCAGTATTTTAATGAGACCGGGGAGATTATTGATAAAAAAATCCAGGCAGCCCTGAGGTTCGGCCTCAAGCCTATTCTGTGCATCGGGGAAAACTCAGACGAAAACGAGGCAGGAAAAACCGAGGAGGTAATAACCAATCAGCTAATGGCATCTTCAACCCGGGTATATTACCTCAGCGGATTGGTAATTGCCTATGAGCCAGTCTGGGCTATTGGCACTGGCAGGGCAGCTACTGGCAAGCAGGCAAACGAGACCATTGGCTTTATTCGCCACACTATCTCCCAGAAAGAAGGTAAAAGAATTGCCCAGGATTTGCGTATCCTCTATGGCGGTAGCGTTACTGCTGCTAATGCTGCCGAATTTATAAACCAGCCTGAGATAGATGGTGCCCTTGTCGGTGGAGCCAGCCTGAAACCAGCCGAGTTCTTGAGCATTGTCAAACAAACTGCTGAAATTAGAGGCCGTCTATCGGGGTAGGTTGAAGAGACGAAGCTCCTTCAACACCAATGTTTCCCTCTCTCCTTTGAAGGAGAGTCAAAGAGAGGCGAAGCCTCTCTTATTCAATTATTCCCCTTATCGTGATAAACTTAACAAATGAATCATCTATTAGCCATAATTGGTCCTACTGGCAGTGGCAAGAGCAAGTTGGCTATTCGCTTGGCTCAACAGTTCAATGGGGAAATAGTGAGCGCTGACAGCCGACAGGTATATTGCCATATGGATATTGGCACCGCCAAGCCTAGCCGCCACGAGCTATCTCTTGTCCCTCATCATCTGATAAATATAGTTAACCCTGATGAGGATTTTAGTCTGGCTCAATATCAAAACTTAGCCGGCAAGGCTATTGACGGCATTCAACGGCGCCACAAACTACCCCTGCTGGTAGGTGGTAGCGGACTGTATATATGGTCGGTTCTGGAAGGTTGGGGAATACCACCAGTCCCACCTGACCCAGAACTTAGACATACCTTGGAGGCGAAAGCAGCCAAGCTGGGCAGGGATGAGCTTTATCATGAGCTAATCAGGGTTGCCCCAGCCACCGCTCGGAGGATTGACCCTCATAATGTGCGCCGCGTAATTCGGGCTCTTGAAGTACACAGAAGTACTCCTTTCTTCCAGCCTCAGCGCAAACAGGCGCCACCCTTCAAAACCCTCATAGTAGGCTTAACCGCAGATAGGGCAGAACTATATCGCAGAATTGACTCAAGGGTTGATGAAATGCTGGCACAGGGCTTGGTAGCTGAGGTGGAAAAGCTGGTGAGTATGGGCTATGACTTTAATCTGCCAGCTATGTCCGGCATAGGTTATAAACAAATCGGTATGTTTCTCAGGGGTGATCTGACCCTGGCCGTGGCTGTTCAGCAAATCAAGTTTGAAACCCACCGTTTCGTCCGCCACCAGTATGCCTGGTTTCAGTTAAAAGATGATAGAATACACTGGTTTGATATACACCGCCAGCTTGATTCAGAAATCACCTCGCTGGTGGCTGGACTCATAGGGCAGTAGTAATTAAAGGAGTTTTAGAGGTTGCCGCCCTCTTAAAAAACCAGTTCCCCTTCCCCTTATCAAGGGGAAGGGGATAAAGGGGATAGGGTTACTATGAATTTTACCAAGATGCACGGCGCTGGAAATGATTTTATACTGCTAGAAACCAGTGATGTAAACCGGAATTGGTCACAAATGGCGCTGGCTATGTGTAACCGCCACTTCGGCATCGGTGCTGATGGCTTACTGCTGCTGCTCCCCTCAGATGTCGCCGACTTCAGAATTCAGGTTGGCATGGGCAAACCAGGATTTGGAGTGAAAGACATCCCGGTAGTAATAGAACCAGATGATAGGGGTCTGGTTGACATAAAACCAATGTTAACCTACTCTATTACTATACAGGGCAGGAAACTACTCCTGAACTTTGTCTCTATGGGAAATCCGCACGCTGTCTATTTTGGGCAACATCCGGTATCTGAATTCCCATTGTCTCAACTTGGACCACAGATTGAGCTGCATAAGCTCTTTCCCGACAGGGTAAACTTTGAGGTAGCCAGGGTAATAAGCCGGCGACAAATAGAAGCCCGGGTATGGGAACGTGGGGTAGGGGAGACACTTGCCTGTGGTAGCGGTGCCTGTGCTGTGGCGGTGGCTGCCCGGTTACATGGTTATATAGATAGTAAAGTTGATATAAAACTGCCCGGTGGTATACTGGGTGTGGAGTGGGATAGGGTAGGGTAGGGTAGGGTAGGGTAGGGTAGGGTAGGGTAGGGTAGGGGAGGGGAGGTATTACTTAACGGTCCCGCTGAAACTGTATTTACTGGACAATGGCCAGCCGAATTTTAGTAAAAAAGGTATCTGGTCGCTTCTCAAGAGGTCTGTCATCGGTTCTTATCATAAAATCTCTACCAAACATCTTGATGCCTACCTAGACGAACTAGAGTGGCGATTTAATAACCGTGATAACCCATATCTATTCAGGAATACGCTCCTTAAACTTATTCAGTCTGAGAACCTTCCTTATCAGAATCTAATTGGGCTAGACTAACTCAGCTAGGAATTGATTGAGACGAGCTAATCTAGATTTTACATAGCTTTCTACAGTTGCTTGCATCCCTGATAATGTAGTGAGTCCGACAGGCAATCCTTCATGGCTCTGAAATCTCTGCGCATAATCACTCCCAAGTTAGTCTCTAAGTAGTTAATCACCTTCTCTGCCCAAAGCTCTGCCTCTTCCACTGGTGCTTCGGAATTCTTTTCGAAACATTTACTCTTGATATTTTGCCCTTCTTCTAAGAATTCGGCTAATGTAGTTCTTATTATCCGGCGCTCCCGCTTCATACGTCTGCCTCGACACCAACCCCTAATAGCAAAAATGGTGCCAACGATTATTGCTACGGAAGCGAATAGTTCCATGATATTGAAATGCCAAAAGTCTGCACCCAACATAGCCAATAACCAAGCCAAGATTAACCACCATAATTTAGAGATGTGCCTTACCATAGCACACCCCCATCCCATACCCCTATTCTACCCCACCATCTTCTATTAGACAATGGCCTTGACATCCCCCTCACTAGTGCTATAATCCTTGTGCTATTATCTTGAGTGGAGGGTTCAGAATGGCTGGTAGCTATCGGAAAAAAAAGGGGAGCGATACTTGGCACTTCTGTAGCAATTGCTCTAGGTGGCCGACGTCTGATTATGACGAAACGACAAGCTACAACGGCACTGGTGAGCTTTGCAATGAATGTAAGGCCAAGCGTGATGCAGGCGACTGCAAATAAACGGAAGCTCATCTATCACCCCCACAAACTTCAAATTTGAAGGATGTCTTACCACCTGCGAAATATAGAGTTCGCAGAGACATGGAGTAATCTATGTCCCTTGCCGTAGCGAAGTCATCAAAACAGGCAAGGCATACGACCTTCGTTTGATATTTGGATGGCACTATTAAACGCCAGATATCGTCTGGCACTTGAAAATCAAACTTATCTGGACGACCACACACCTTGTATGCCTGCTGGTTTCGGTCTTTACATGCCTTGAGGGGATACTTACCTTATTTATTTATCTAGCTCACGCTCTCGCTCGGATAGATGAGTGACAGTTCAAAGTATAAGAGTATCCTCCACTTCAGGTTGGGAACAAGCCCTATCTATTCGTTTCATTGTAAGGAGCCTCTTCCTATTGTCATTACGAGGCACCCCTTCCTATTGTCATTGTGAGGCACAAAGTGCCGAAGCAATCTCTATGAATACCCGGGGATTGCCACGCCTTCAGCTCGCAATGACAGGAAAAGGGGACAATGACACGGTAAGGAAACAACGCGTCACTAATCATGTGAACGAGTACAGCCCATTGACACCACCTCATTTTACTTGCTTCTATGGTATACTTACCAAGGAGTAATTTGTTAAGGGGAGTTAGAGAGGATTCACCCCTCTTAAAAAACCAGTTCCCCTTCCCCTTATTAAGAGGAAGGGGATA